>NZ_JBVAYF010000063.1:0-203 GCF_055413345.1 Pseudaeromonas sp. HNCC25DJ180 | reverse complement strand
CCGGGCAACGAGGGGGGCAATGACCAGGTATTTGAAGCGGGCTTGCCACAAGGCTCGGCGGCGGGCGATGGCAGCACGTTGGCCTACGGCAGCTTTAGCTTAGGGGATGCGGATGGCCTGGATGACCTGCAGAGCGTGACCCTGAACGGGACCGCGTTTGCGATGGCGGACTTGGTGGGGGCGGTGGTGGTGGGTGCCCATGG
>NZ_JBVAYF010000062.1:0-214 GCF_055413345.1 Pseudaeromonas sp. HNCC25DJ180 | reverse complement strand
GAAACCCGCTCTGACATCAACCGTAAACATGACTTGGTTGATGTCATGTTTCTTGTCATCAGTGCCATCATGAGTGGTGCCGAGGGCTGGAGTGACATCGAGACCTATGGTGATTCAAAGGCGGATTGGCTCCGTCAATATCGTCCCTTTGCCAATGGTATCCCTCGCCGTCACACCATTGCTCGCATTCTACGCTGCATTGTCATCGATACCC
>NZ_JBVAYF010000061.1:0-231 GCF_055413345.1 Pseudaeromonas sp. HNCC25DJ180 | reverse complement strand
CGCTCACTCTTAAGCTGTTTCACCCAAGCCCGCATAGCACTATCACTGACTCCCATGGCCAGTGCAGCTTCTTTAACGCTGTATCCCTTAACGGTGACCAGTTGGGCAGCTTCAAGTTTGAATTCAGGACTAAAAGAAGGTCTGTGTTTTTCGGTCATTTTTCCACCTATCAATGAGGGCGTGATCCTATCACGCCACTTAATCAGGTGGCCAAATTCACTATGCCACTAC
>NZ_JBVAYF010000060.1:0-258 GCF_055413345.1 Pseudaeromonas sp. HNCC25DJ180 | reverse complement strand
GCCACACCGGAGCCTTCCGGCAGACCGCTTTCACTGACGCCCAGACCTTCGCCATACGCCTTGATGGTCGGAATGTCGTTGCTGCCGGTAATCGTAACGGTCAAGGTGGCGGTACTGACATCGCCATCCTTATCGGTCAACCTGTAGGTAAACTCACGCTCCAGACTTTGGCCGTCATCCAGACCTTGCACTGTCGCATTGTCAGTATCCAGGGTGTAGGTGTAGACGCCCGCAGCATCCATGGTCAGATGACCATAG
>NZ_JBVAYF010000006.1:0-228807 GCF_055413345.1 Pseudaeromonas sp. HNCC25DJ180 | reverse complement strand
ACTACTTCGCAGACACCCAATTTGACCGTAAGGTCAGCAAAAAGCCTCGATAGTGATATCGGGGCTTTTTTGTTTTGGATCTTCCCTGTTAATAGTCGCACTGGGGATTGTTGTTAAAACATGCAGCAATTGGCACAGGATGATAAGATCCGCCGCTCACTATGACGGAGCCATGTTGTCCCATGCTGACGCTAGAGCAACAAACCACCTATCTACAGCAGGTCTCTCGCACCTTTGCTCTGACTATTCCCCTGCTTCCGGCACGGCTCTCCGATTGGGTTGGGAATGCTTATCTGCTCTGTCGTATCGTCGACACCATTGAAGATGATGCTGAACTCTCTTGTCAGGATAAGCAGCGTCATATTGCCAAATTTCTCGACGCATTCAGCGATCCGTTATCTGCGCCAGACTTTGTCATTCATCTGTTACCCATGATCTCCGCCTCGACACCAGAGCACGAGCGCGCTTTACTGCTGGATACGCCAGCTGTGTTGGCCCGTAGCCACAGTTACCCGACTGCGGTGCAAGATATTCTTAAACAAGCTGTGACCATCATGAGTCGCGGCATGCTGGATCAGCAAGGCAAGGTTATCACGGGTCAACAGGAGCTGGATCGATACTGCTATGTGGTGGCCGGAGTGGTTGGCGAGCTGCTTACCCGATTATTTGCCGAATACTCGCCCGAGATTAAACACCTGCAAGATCAGCTACTTCCTCTCTCTGTCTCGTTTGGCTTGGGGCTGCAGCTTACGAATATCCTTAAGGATGTGGGGGAAGATGGGGCGCGCGGGGTATGTTGGTTGCCATCAGAGACCTTGGCCAAGTTTGGCGTGTGCGCGGATAGCTTGGCCTCTGTTCCTGCTGAACAACAGGCACGGTTGATGGCCCATTTCGTGGCATTGGCGCGTGGTCATCTGTCCGATGCCTTGGAGTTTACTCTGCAACTCCCGGCCAGTGAGCAAGGATTACGGCAGTTTTGTTTGTGGGCGATTGCCATGGCCCTGCTCACCCTGCAGCGCATCATGGCCACTCCGGGATTTACTTCTGGCCTGCAGGTGAAGATCCGGCGGGGGCAGGTCCACACGCTTATCTTGATGTGCCGGTTGTTAGGAAAGCAGGATAGATTGCTGCGGTGCTATTTTTCCTGGCTGGGAAGGTGGTTGCCCAAGGAAGCCAGAGATCCTCATGCTGTATGGCGAACTGTCTCTTGCTGGCAGTAGTCGTGCGGCATTGGTTGGGTCTATGAAGCAAAACCCAGGGAGGTTTTCTGATTAACGAGCGCGTTCTGCACCGCGTCAGGCGGCAATTGTTACTCTATCTCTATGCGAATGGCTCGTTTGGCATTCCAGCATTGGCTGTACTCACCCTCTATGTTTCCTATTTCTGCCGTGATTGGGTCTCCAAGCCGCAGATAGATGCCTGGATGGTCACCATGCTCTTGAGTCTACTGGTGCGTTCTTGGCATCTGTGGTGGCGCTGGCGGCGTAATAACATCAGTCTCTCCTGGCTGGACCATGAGTATTTCGTTGCCGTGACGGTGAGCGCTATCCTGTGGGCGATGGGACTCATCTTCTTCATGAGTCATCTACCCGTAACCTTGCGTATGATGCTCACCTTGCTCTCCTGCATGTATATGGCCGCGGCGGGCATCTTGCTGCTCAGTAGTAGCCGTTGCTATTACGGGGTCGTGTTACCCATTGGTGGCGCTTTATTGCTGGAGCTCAGTGCTCAGTATGATGAGCAGTGGTTGGGCATTATGCTCTCTGTCTTATGCATACTGCTATTCATTACCCTGGTCCGGCGGCGGCTTGCCCACTGGCAAATGGAAGGCTTGTATCATCGTTATACCAATGCCCATATGGCTCAGGAATTGCGGAGAACTTCGGAGACGTTACGGTTGACCTCACAGCTGGATGGGTTAACGGCGATTGCTAACCGTGCGCGATTTGATAAGGCGCTGGAGACCGCTTGGCGGCGCTGCCATCGGGCTCAGGCGCCACTTTCCCTGATCTTGATCGATGTGGATTTTTTTAAGCAATTCAATGACAAATATGGCCACCAGGCGGGTGATGAGTGTTTGCGTCGTGTTGCCGGTTTATTGCCGCAGGTGCTGCGCCGGGAAGACGATTTGGCGGCACGTTATGGCGGTGAGGAGTTTGTGTTAGTCTTGCCCTTTACCGACCAACCTGGAGCCGTGCAGGTTGCGCAAGCGTTACAGAAAGGATTGGCAGAGCTGGCGATCCCCCATGGCTTTTCCGAGGCGGGTTCCTCCGTCACTTGCAGTATGGGGGTGGCGCGTCTCGTGCCTGGGATAGAGTTGGTGCCAGGTGATCTGGTGGCTATGGCTGATGTGGCGTTGTACCGTGCCAAGAGAAACGGCCGAGCTCGTATTGAAATTGCAGATTGAGAGAGGAGAAGAGGCATGCAGTGTCATCGCATAGAAGAGTTGTTGGCGTTGTTACAGGATGCTTGGTTAGCCGAGCAGGATCTTAGCCTGCTGCAGTTTTTAACTAAGCTGGCGAGTGAGGCGGGTTTCCCTGAGCCGCTGGAGCAGTTGAGCGATGATGTCCTCATTTATCAGCTGAAGATGCGGGGTAGGGGGCAGACGGAGATGATTCCTGGCTTGGCCAAGGATTGTGTACCTGATTTCAAAGAGGCCCTATTGCGCGCTCGTGGTATCAAGCCGTAGCGGCTGATTTGTTGCTTAGGTCTGGCCGCGGGTCGGGATGGGCCTATTTATAGCTTTGACCATGGAGAGAGTCGGTGAGTGCTTTTCATTTTGGAACCTTGACGCCGGAATTGATCCTGGATGCCCTGGCCTCGTGCGACTTTTATCTGGAGTCGGGTCTTACCGCGCTCAACAGCTATGAGAATCGTGTCTATCAGTTTGTTGCCGAAGATAAGCGCCGCTATGTGGTGAAGTTCTATCGCCCTGAGCGTTGGAGTAAGGCGCAGATCGACGAGGAACATGGCTTGGCTGCGTATCTGGCGGAGCAAGAGGTGAGCGTGGCTACGCCTCTGGTCTGTCGCGGACAGACGCTACATCAGCATCAGGGCTTTCTCTTCGCCATCTGGCCTAGCGTCGGTGGGCGGCACATAGAGCCGGATAACCTGGATCAGCTGGAGGCTGTCGGCCATCAGCTCGGTCGTTGGCATAGTCTCAGCCCCGGTTATCCACTGCAGCATCGCGCTGCGATGACGTTCAGTCGCTGTGTAGCCGAGCCCTGCCAGCAGTTGCGACAAATGGCGTTGTGGCCCGCCGTGATGACGAGCGATTTTGCACAGCTACTGCAGCAACTGGTCGAGGCCTTGCGCCCGGCTTTTTCCCTGCCGTTTGCGGCTATTCCCCTGCACGGTGATTGCCACATTGGCAATGTATTGTGGCGCGATGGCCCCTTATTCGTCGATCTGGATGACAGCGTGACGGGGCCGGCGATCCAGGATTTGTGGATGTTGCTCTCGGGTGAGCAGGCTGAGCAGCGCTTGCAGCTGGATACGCTGTTGGCCGGGTATGAAGAGTTTTGTGAGTTTGATGTGCGTCAGCTGCAGCTCATCGAGCCTCTGCGCACGGCCCGCATGGTGAGCCATTTAGCCTGGGTAGGGAAACGCTGGGCTGACCCGGCTTTTCCTATTGCCTTTCCCTGGTTTGCCACCGAGGCATTCTGGTTAGAGCAGTACCAGACGCTGCAGCAGCAACTCGTTCGGTTGAAACAACCTCCCCTAGCATTGACGCCTGGCTATTGAGTGAATAGGCTGTGAGCTGGGTTGGGCCACGAGGCCTGAATAGCAAAGACAGACAAGGTATTCTATGAAGAAAATCATCATGTTAATGGTGGGCCTGTTGATGGGCTCACTGGTTCAGGCCGCTCCCGTGTTCAAGGAAGGGGTCAATTATGAGGTGGTGAAACAGAGCCCCTCGGCTAAACCTGAAGTCTTGGAGTTTTTCTCCTATTTTTGCCCCCACTGCTATCAGTTTGAGCCCATCATGACTGATGTGAAGAAGGGCCTGCCGCAAGGGGTGGAGTTCAAGCGTAATCCGGTAGCTTTTTTGGGTCGCGAAATGGGGCCTGAGTTGCAACGCGCCTATGCAGTGGCAGTGTTGTTAGGGGTTGAAGAGAAGTTTTCTGCCGAGACGTTCAAACGTGCCCAGGTAGAACGTAATCCGCCTAAGGATCGCGCTGAAGTGAAGGCCCTGTTTGAAAGCATTGGGGTAGCAGCTGCCGAGTTTGATGGTGCTATCGATAGTTTTGCGGTGACCGGGCTGGTTTCTCAGTATGATCACAACACCGAAGGCTTCAACATCCGTGGTGTGCCGTCTACTCTGGTTAATGGCAAGTATCTCATCAAGACTGAATCACTCAAGAGTGCCGATGAGTTCAAGTCCTTGATCCAGTTTTTGCTGGCCCAAAAAGGGTAACAGTGGATGGGTGGCATATGCAGGGGAGCTTAGGCTCCCCTCTGTTTTTCTAGTGAGTAAAAATGACAGTAAGCCCAGCTGCTGTCGCTAGGTCCATACTTAGGGTTCATACTCATCAACAGATGCAGATAGTGCTATGCAACGGGTAACAAGATGAACAGCAAGATCCTGGTGAGTAGTTGTCTGCTGGGCGAAGCCGTCCGCTATGACGGTGTGGTCAAAGGGTTGGAACATGCCCTGCTGCGACGCTGGGTGACTGAAGGTCGTGTGGTCTCATTCTGCCCCGAGGTTGCGGCTGGCCTGCCTGTGCCGCGGGCTCCTGTCGAGTTACAGCAAGATGGTTATGTGCGCACCGAGCTAGGGGTGGATCTCTCCGAGGCGTTTGCTCGAGGTGCCGAAATGGCTCTGGCCGTGTGCCAGCGAGAGGGGGTGGTCTGTGCCCTACTCAAGGAGCGTAGCCCCTCATGCGGCTCTCGCTGGATCTACGATGGGCGTTTTCAGGGCCAGTTACAGCCCGGACAAGGGGTGACCACAGCCCTGCTGCGGCAACATGGCATCCCGGTTTATTCAGAAGAGCAGCTCCCCGAACTGGTCAGCTTCATGATGTCGCAACCTATGAGTTAAGGGGGGCCGAGGTCAGTGCGTCTCCCGTTTTCATCTGCGCTAGTTGTCGTACCTTCCCCAGCCATACCCCAATCTTTGCTTGTTGGCCTGGAAATAGCTCAGCTAATGTGCAGACGCTTGAGTAGGCGATCCATGGCTCGGTAGCCCAGGGCCTCGGCCAGATGGCGGCGTTGTATGAAGGGTTCCTGGCTCATATCGGCTACGGTGCGGGCGACCCTCAGTATCTTGTGCCAGGCGCGCAGGGAGAGTCCGAGCTGATGTATCGCCTCCTCAAGAAACTGGGCATCCTGGGCGCTGAGGTGGCAGTGCTGTTCAATCTCCCGGCTGTCCAGTAAGGCATTGAGCTTGCCGCTGCGGGCCAATTGGCGTTGTTGGGTGCGCAATACCCGTTCCCGTATGGTGCGGCTAGTCTCGCCCCGGTCACACGGGCCGCTGAGGGCGCCCTTGGGCAGGAGCGGGATCTCGACCGTGAGATCGAAGCGGTCGAGGAAGGGGCCGGAGAGGCGACTCAGATAGCGCAAGATCTGCTCTGGGCTAGAGCGGCGCTGCTGGTCATCCACATGGCCACAGGGGCTGGGATTCATGGCGGCGATGAGCTGGAAACGGGCCGGATACTCCACCTGACGCGCGGCGCGGCTGATGGTGATGCACCCTGTCTCCAGCGGCTCGCGCAGGGAGTCCAGTACCCGCTTGTCAAATTCCGGCAACTCATCCAAAAATAGAATGCCATTATGGGCCAATGAAATTTCACCCGGCCTGGGTTGGCTGCCGCCGCCCACCAGCGCCACGGCGGAGGCACTATGATGAGGTGTTCGAAATGGCCTATCGCGCCATTTTGTCCACTCGCGCTGCAGACCCCCTATGGAGTGAATGGCCGCCGTCTGTTGGGCTTCGGCGTCGCTCAGTGGCGGCAGTATCCCTGGTAGGCGGCTGGCCAGCATGCTCTTGCCGGTACCCGGTGGGCCGAGCAGCAACAGATGGTGCTGGCCACTGGCGGCGATCTCCAGCGCCCGTTTGCCGGTTTGCTGGCCCAGCACATCTTGCAGGTCGGCACTCCACTCTGGCTCTGCCATGGGTTCGGGGGCCTGTGCCAGCGGCAACTCCTGTTGTCCGGCCAGCCAGGCACTCAATTGCAGCAGGTGATCGCAGGTGTGCACCTGGGCTGTGGTGATGAGGCCCGCCTCCTGGCTATTGGCTCCCGGCAGTATCAATATGCGTCCTGCCGCTTGGGCGGCCAGTACGGCTGGCAGGGAGCCCAGGATAGGGCGGATGGTGCCGGTCAACGCCAGCTCGCCGAGGAATTCGCACCCGGCCAAACGGGTAGGCGGCAATTGGCGGGAGGCCACCAGTATGCCAATGGCGATGGCCAGATCGAAACGCCCCCCCTCCTTGGGAAGATCGGCCGGAGCCAGGTTGACCGTGATGTGGGCGGCGGGGAAGGTGAAGTTGCCGTTGAGCAGAGCACTGCGCACTCTATCGCGCGCCTCCTTCACCGAGGCCTCGGGCAGGCCCACTATGTTGAAGGCGGGCAGGCCGTTGCTGATATGGACTTCGACGCTCACCAGGGGGGCGCCAATACCCAAACTGGCACGGCTAAAAACAACAGCTAATGACATGAACTGCCTCTACAGTGAAATTATATTTTTATATGTTGATGATGTATGGAGTTTAGTTCTGGCTGGCCGCGTGTCAGCTGGCGGATTTCAGTGCATTCGCGCATAAAAAATAGTTGTGTTACCTAAACCCATATGCTAGTTGTAGAGGCCGGATGCCGCTGAAGCGGCAAGAATCAGGATTTTCTGGATAACTCATGCGCAGCTTTATCGTCGTCGTCAGCATTATTATCGTGGACCTAGTGGTGGTGATTATTCCACCGCTCGGGGCGAGATTAGCTGGCGTAAGGTAAGCATCACCTATCCAGAACGCAGCAAACGACCCCCGAGGCTCCAAAGCTCGGGGGTTTTTTTTCAGCCAGATGTAACACCCAGATAGCACAAGGAAGTAGACGATGAATGGCGCTCAGTACCTAGTCAACGCATTGCACCAGCAGGGAGTGACCCAAGTATTCGGGTATCCGGGTGGTGCCATCATGCCGGTGTATGACGCCCTTTACGATGGTGGCATCCCGCACCTGCTCTGTCGCCATGAGCAGGGGGCGGCCATGGCTGCCATTGGCTATGCCCGCAGCTCGGGTCAGGTGGGGGTCTGCATCGCCACCTCGGGGCCAGGGGCGACCAATCTCATCACTGGGCTGGCCGATGCCCTGCTCGACTCTGTGCCCCTGGTGGCCATTACCGGCCAGGTGGGGCGCGACTTTATCGGTACCGATGCCTTCCAGGAGATCGACGTACTGGGGATGTCCCTCTCCTGCACCAAACACTCCTTTATGGTGACCGACCCTGCCGAGCTGGGTGCTGTGGTCGCCGAGGCCTTCCAGATCGCCCGCTCCGGTCGTCCTGGCCCTGTGCTCATCGATATTCCCAAGGATGTGCAGACCGCCCTGCTGGAGCCGCGCCCGACCATGCATCTGGTGGACGAAATCCTGCCTCTGTGCGAGGACGCCCTGGGCGAGGCTCGTGCCCTGCTGGCGGCTGCCAAGCAGCCGGTGCTTTATGTGGGTGGTGGGGTGGCTCTGGCTGATGCGGTCAGTGAGCTGCGGGAGTTTGCCGCTGCGACTGCTATGCCAGCTGTGACCACCCTCAAGGGGATTGGCTCCGTGGATCCGGCCAGCCCGCTCTTTCTCGGCATGTTGGGCATGCACGGCACCAAGGCGGCCAACTTTGCGGTCCAGCAGTGTGATTTGCTGCTGGTGGTGGGGGCGCGCTTCGATGACAGAGTCACAGGGCGACTCAATGCCTTCGCTCCCCATGCCAAGGTGATCCATCTGGATGTGGATGCCGCCGAGCTGGGCAAGCGCCGCTCGGTACAGGTCAGCCTGCAGGCCGATCTGAAGTGTGTGCTGCCCCGTCTGGCCATGCCGCTGAGCATTGCTCCCTGGCAGGCGCACTGTCAGGGGATGCGTGAACAGCATGCCTGGCGCTATGACCATCCGGGTGAGCGCATCTATGCCCCGCTGCTGCTCAAGCAGTTGAGCGATGCCCTGCCGGAAGATGTGGTGGTGACCTGCGATGTGGGTCAGCACCAGATGTGGGTGGCCCAGCATATGCGCTTCAATAGCCCGCGCAATCACATCTCCAGCTCAGGTCTCGGCACCATGGGTTTCGGCCTGCCTGCGGCCGTGGGCGCCAAGGTGGCTCGCCCTGACTCTGAGGTGGTGCTGGTGAGTGGCGATGGCTCCTTCATGATGAATGTCCAGGAACTGGGCACCCTGCGCCGCGCCAAGCTGCCGGTGAAGATGGTGCTGCTGGATAACCAGCGTCTGGGTATGGTGCGCCAGTGGCAGGAGCTCTTCTTCGATGGCCGCTACAGTGAGACCATACTCACCGACAACCCGGACTTTGTCTGCATGGCCTCGGCCTTTGGCATTCCCGGCGAAACCATTACCCGCAAGGAGGAGGTAGCCCCGGCCCTGGCTCGTCTGTTGGCCAGCCCGACGGCTTACCTGCTGCATGTCTCTATTTCTGAAGGCGATAACGTCTGGCCCCTGGTGCCACCCGGGGCGGCAAACGAACACATGTTGGAGGCTCGACCATGAAACAGCATCAACTCACTATTCACGCCCAATTTCGTCCCGAGTTATTGGAGCGTGTGCTGCGGGTGGTGCGTCATCGCGGCTTTCAACTGCGCACCATCCAGATGGAATCCCAAGCCGATTGCCAGGATCTCTGCATAACGGTAATGGTTGAGAGTGAACGACCCATCCAGTTGCTGCATACTCAGCTGGCGAAATTGAGTGATGTGACTCATGTGGCGGTACAGTTGTTGACCCAACAAGCGGCTTTCCCTATCCGGGCTTAATCTAAGGAAGCATTCAGATGTCAAAAACCACTAAATATATCTGGTTCAACGGCGAGCTGGTTGAATGGGACAAGGCTCAGGTTCACGTCATGACCCACGCCCTGCATTATGGCTCCTCGGTGTTTGAAGGCATTCGCGCCTATGACACTCCCAAGGGCCCGGCCATCTTCCGTTTGCAAGAGCATATCCAGCGCCTGTTCGACTCCGCCAAGATCTACTGGATGGATATGCCTTACAGTAAGGAAGCCATCTGCGAGGCTTGCCGTCTGACGGTGCGGGAAAATGGCCTGAAGTCGGGTTATCTGCGTCCGTTAGCCTTCGTCGGCAATGTGGGCCTGGGTCTGCATCCGCCCAAGGATGCCCATACCGATGTGATGATCGGGGCTCTGCCCTGGGGCGCCTACCTAGGCGAAGAGGGGCTGAAGAATGGCGTGGATGTGGCCGTCTCGTCCTGGAATCGTCTGGCGCCCAACACCATACCGACCGGCGCCAAGGCGGGCGGTAACTACCTCTCCTCCCAGCTCATCTCCCGGGAAGCCAAGCGCCATGGCTATGCCGAAGGGATCGCCCTGGATGTGAACGGCTACCTGAGTGAAGGGGCGGGCGAGAACCTGTTCCTCATCAAGAATGGGATAGTCCACACCACGCCTGCCACCTCAGCCATATTGCCGGGCATCACCCGTGACACCATCATCACCCTGGCTCGTGAACTGGGCTACACAGTTAAGGAGGAGGCGCTGCCTCGTGAGGCGCTCTACCTGGCCGATGAGATCTTCATGACAGGGACTGCTGCCGAGGTGACCCCGGTGCGTTCCGTGGACAAGATCCAGGTCGGTGCCGGTTGCCGGGGCCCCATCACGGAACAGTTGCAGAAAGCCTTCTTCGGCCTGTTCAATGGTGAGACAGAAGATAAATGGGGTTGGTTGACCCCGGTTAACGATTAAGAGTAGCGAGGGAGGCGCGATTTGCCTCCCTCGTCTTGTTTCGGTTGTCGATGTGACAACGTGATAGGGCTCGACTGTGAGCCCAGGTAGGAGCGAGCTTGCTCGCGACGTTCAGCTTCGCCAGCAAGCTGGCTCCTGCCCTCAGTGATCGATCAGAATTCCAGTATGTCTATTCAGGGAGAGTTTCATGCCTAAGTACCGTTCAGCTACTACCACCCAAGGCCGCAACATGGCCGGAGCCCGCGCCCTGTGGCGTGCCACCGGCATGACAGATGATGATTTCAGCAAGCCGATCATCGCCGTGGTTAACTCCTTTACCCAGTTCGTACCGGGTCATGTGCACCTCAAGGATCTGGGGCAGCTGGTGGCGCGCGAGATCGAAGCGGCCGGTGGTGTGGCTAAAGAGTTCAATACCATTGCCGTGGATGATGGCATCGCCATGGGCCATGGTGGCATGCTCTACTCCCTGCCGAGCCGTGAGCTGATCGCCGATTCCGTGGAGTATATGGCCAATGCCCACTGTGCCGATGCCCTGGTCTGCATCTCCAACTGTGACAAGATCACCCCCGGCATGATGATGGCGGCCATGCGTCTGAACATTCCGGCCATCTTCGTCTCCGGTGGCCCCATGGAAGCCGGCAAGACCAAGCTCTCCGATCAGCTGATCAAGCTCGATTTGGTCGATGCCATGGTGATGGCCGCCGACAGCAAGGTGAGCGATGAAGATACGGCCGCCGTCGAGCGCAGTGCCTGTCCGACTTGTGGCTCCTGCTCCGGTATGTTTACCGCCAACTCCATGAACTGCCTGACCGAGGCCCTGGGGCTCTCCCAGCCAGGTAATGGCTCCCTGCTGGCGACTCACGCCGACCGCGAATTGCTGTTCAAGAGCGCCGGCCGCCGCATCGTCGAGCTGGCCAAGCGTTACTACGAGCAGGATGATGAATCCGTGCTGCCGCGCGCCATCGCCACCAAGCAGGCATTCGAGAATGCCATGACTCTGGATATCGCCATGGGCGGCTCCACCAATACCGTGCTGCACCTGTTGGCGTCAGCCCAGGAAGGTGGCATTGATTTCACCATGGCCGACATCGACCGTCTCTCCCGCAAGGTGCCGCACCTCTGCAAGGTGGCGCCGTCGACCCAGAAGTACCATATGGAAGATGTGCATCGCGCCGGTGGCGTGGTGGGCATCCTCGGTGAGCTGGAGCGCGCTGGCTTGCTGCACACCAAGGTACGCAACGTGTTGGGCATGAGTCTGGCAGAGCTGCTGGAGGCCTATGATGTGACCCGTGGGGCTTCGGTCATGGTTAAGGATTTCTACCGTGCCGGCCCGGGCGGTATCCGCACCACCAAGGCCTTCAGTCAGGATTGTCGCTGGCCGGATCTGGATGTGGATCGCCAGGAAGGGTGTATCCGTTCCAAGGAGAATGCCTATAGTCAGGATGGTGGTCTGGCCGTGCTCTCAGGCAACCTGGCGCTCAATGGCTGTATCGTCAAGACCGCCGGTGTGGATGAGTCCAATTTGATCTTCTCTGGCCCGGCCAAGGTGTTCGAAAGCCAGGATGATGCGGTCGCCGCAATCCTCGGCGCTGAGGTTAAGGCGGGTGATGTGGTGGTGATCCGCTACGAAGGGCCCAAGGGTGGCCCCGGCATGCAGGAGATGCTCTATCCCACCTCCTACCTGAAGTCCATGGGGCTGGGCAAGGCCTGTGCGCTCATCACCGACGGTCGTTTCTCTGGCGGTACCTCCGGCCTCTCCATCGGTCACGTCTCTCCTGAGGCGGCGGCAGGTGGCAATATCGGTCTGGTGGAAAATGGTGACATCATCAATATCCATATCCCCGAGCGCCGTATCGAGATCGCTATTACCGAGGCTGAACTGACCAAGCGCCGTGCCGCCATGGTGGCCAAGGGTAAATCAGCCTGGAAACCGCTGGGCCGCGAACGCGTGGTCTCCTATGCCCTGAAGGCCTATGCCATGCTGGCGACCAGTGCCGATATGGGTGCGGTGCGGGATCGCAGCAAGCTGGAGGAGTAAGTATGTCCAGTTCCCAACCTGATGCAGGCGAGTATCTGCGCAAGATACTGCTCTCTCCGGTCTACGAGGTGGCGAAAGTCACCCCGTTACAGGTGATGAAGAAGCTCTCCGATCGTCTGGGCAACCATGTGGTGCTCAAGCGAGAGGATCTGCAGCCGGTCCACTCCTTCAAGCTGCGCGGTGCCTACAACAAGATCGCCGGCCTGAATGAAGAGCAGCGTGCCCGCGGGGTGATTGCGGCGTCGGCTGGCAACCACGCTCAGGGTGTAGCGCTCTCCGGTGCCAAGCTCAATATCAAGGCGATCATCGTCATGCCTACCACCACGCCGGATATCAAGATCGACGCGGTGCGGCGCATGGGTGGCAACGTGCTGCTGTTCGGCAACAATTTCGACGAGGCCTATGCCGAGAGTCGGCGGTTGGGTGAGCTGCATGGTTATACCCTGATCCCGCCGTTTGATGATGCGGATGTGATCGCCGGTCAAGGCACTATCGGTCGCGAGCTGCTGGAGCAGGATACCCGACTGACCCACGTCTTCGTGCAGGTCGGTGGCGGTGGTCTGGCTGCCGGTGTGGCTGTCTATATCAAGCAACTGTTGCCCAACGTCAAAGTGATTGGCGTCGAGGCCGAAGGTTCCGCCTGTCTGGTGGCGGCCCTGAAGGCGGGTGAGCCGGTGAATCTGGAGCGGGTTTCGCTGTTTGCCGATGGGGTCGCGGTGCGGCGCATGGGGGATGAAACCTTCCGGCTCTGCCAGCAGTACCTGGATGAGGTGATCACCGTCAGCAATGACGAGATCTGCGCCGCGCTCAAGGATATCTTCGAAGATACCCGAGCCATCGCCGAGCCCTCCGGGGCCCTCTCGCTGGCGGGGTTGAAGAAGTATGCCGAGGAGCGGCAGGTGGTGGGGGGGCGCATGGCGGCCATCCTCTCCGGGGCCAACGTCAACTTCCACAACCTGCGTTACGTCTCCGAGCGTTGCGAGATCGGCGAGAAGCGCGAGGGGATGCTGGCGGTGACCATACCGGAGCGCAAGGGTGCCTTCCTGGAGTTCTGCCAGCGTCTGGGTAAGCGGGTGGTGACCGAGTTCAACTATCGCTACTCTTCCAGCGATAAGGCCACCCTCTTCGTCGGCGTGCGCCTGACTCGCGGCAGCGAAGAGCTCAAGCAGATCACCGACGAGCTGCAGGGGTCGGGTTATCCGGTCGTTAATATGACCGATAACAGCCTGGCCAAGAACCATGTGCGTTACATGGTGGGCGGTCGCCCCTGTGCCGCGCTCAACGAGCACCTGCTGAGCTTCGAGTTTCCGGAACAGCCGGGTGCCCTGCTGCGCTTTCTGGAAACCCTGGGCAGTCACTGGAACATCACTCTGTTCCACTACCGCAACCATGGTGCCGATTATGGTCATGTGCTCTGCGCGTTTGAGCTGGCCGAGGGCAATTTGCCTGAGTTCCACCAGCACCTGCAGGAACTGGGCTACGTCTGGCACGATGTCTCCGACGATCCGGCCTACCGCCTCTTCCTGGCGCCCTAGGCTGGGGTTAACTCCAGGTCAATAACCGAAGGGGAGCGAATCGCTCCCCTTGCCTTTGCCTGTTCTTCATCCAGCACAGGCGAGCGTAAAGAGAGGTTCTTTCGGTAAAACCTGGCAAAAACCAAGGAATGAATGAATAAAGCCAGGTGATTATATGACCTATAATCGCCCCCCCAAAATAGAACCCATAGATTTCGAAAATGGGTTGTATTTATATGAAGCCCTATTCTGTTAAGTTGGCAAGCGGGAGCGTGGCGAGATCTGGTAGCCAAACCTCTCGGTTTGTGTAAAAAATAGTCGCGGTGAACAGGGTTACTGCCGGACTAGACTTCCGGCTTCCTTCCTTTTTATACAAGAGAGTTTGTTATGCGTAAGGCTATTTTGGTTTTGGGATTATGTGGCGGTATCAGTGTCTGCCAGGCCGGAGTCAATCCGATCCCCAAGGAGAGCGGATTTTCTGGTTACGGTGCCTTGAGTGGCTCCTATTCCAAGGTGAACTCCAATACCCTGGTTGGGTCGGATGAGAAAGAGAGCCGCTATATTGGCTCCTTCAACGATCAAGCCTCCAGCAGTGGTTACAAGATTTCTCCTGATATCGATCTGCGTTACACCATGGCGGAGAGCCGCGCCCAATTGTATCTCGGCACCCTGATCCAGGATGCGGTGATGTTCGACTTTACCCAACAGTTCGGGGTGCGTAAGGAGTTTGGTAATAAGGGTATTGGCTCGATTGCCTATGTCTTTTCTGCCATTCCTACCGAGGTGTGGGCGGATCCCTATCTGACCGGACAGAACCGCGAGAAGAGTGATCGTGATTCATCAGGCCTGCGTCTGGGTTGGGACAGTGTCTGGGGCTCCAATTTTGATTTCACCTATACCTACCGCGATGTGAAAATTGATGATGAGCGTAGCGGCTCGAGTGTGGCCGGGCTTAGCGCGGCCGAACTGGCTCTGCTGCAGCGCAGTGGGCGTAGCGATTCCGTCGAACTCTCCTACAACTGGATGGGTAAGCCGGGTAACATCCTGACGCCGACCCTCAGTTATCGCCGCATGGATGCCGATGGGGACGCCATGAGCTACAAGCGCACCGGTGCCCAACTCACTTATGCCCTGCTACAGGCCAAGTACAGCCTGGTCACTAACTTCCTGGTTGCCAAGGTTGACTATGATGAGGCCAACCCTGTGTTTGGCCAGGTCGCGGATGCCGATGAGTGGGGGGTTAACGCCAACTTCTTCTGGCATCGCCTCTGGAATGTGGATCAACTCAGCGCCCTCTTTTCGGTGGCCTACGGCGAGTCTAATTCCAAGGTCAATTTCTTCGATACCGACCTGAGCCGGGCGAGCGTCGGCCTGCTCTACAAGTTCTGAGCTGTGTCATGTAACAACCAGGGTCGGTTATCCGGCCCTGGTTGTTTCTGGCGCGGTTAGCGATGCGCTATGAGCAGACAAAGAAAAAGCGGCTCACAAGGAGCCGCTTTAACAGAGCAGAGAGATTCAATCTCAGATCTGGACCTCGTGGGCGGTGGCACTGATCTTGTGAATGGCCAAATCCGCCCCTTCGTGCTCGGCCTCTTGTGACAGGCGCAGACCCACCACTTGGCGCATGATGCCATAAATCACCAGGGCGCCGACGACGGCGATCACTATCCCCAGCAGGGTGCCGAGCAGTTGGCTCATGAAACTGACCCCCCCTATGCCACCCAAGGCTTGGCTGCCGAAGATACCGGCGGCGATACCACCCCAGGCACCACACAAACCATGTAACGGCCAAACCCCCAACACGTCATCGATCTTGTGCTTACGTTGCAGCCAGGTGAAGACCAGGATGAAGAGACCACCCGCCACGCCCCCCGTCACCAAGGCCCCAACCGGGTGCATCAGATCGGAACCCGCGCAGACCGCCACCAGACCGGCCAGGGGGCCGTTATGGATGAAGCCTGGGTCATTCTTACCCAGCAGCAGAGCCACCAGGGTGCCACCGACCATGGCCATCAGCGAGTTAACGGCCACCAGGCCGCTGATGGCAGAGAGTTTCTGGGCTGACATGACGTTGAAGCCAAACCAGCCGACGATCAGGATCCAGGCACCGAGGGCCAGCATCGGGATGTTGGAAGGAGCAAAGCCCACTGTCTGGCCGTTGCGTACCCGTCCGCGGCGGGTGCCGAGCAGGATCACGGCGACCAGACCTATCCAGCCTCCGACCGCATGCACCACTACTGAGCCGGCAAAGTCATGAAAGGCGGCGCCAAATTCGGCCTGCAACCAGCTTTGGATGCCGAAGTGGTTATTCCAGGCAATTCCTTCAAACAGCGGATAGACCAGACCGACGATGAAAAATGAGCAGATGAGCATGGGATAGAAGCGGGCCCGCTCGGCGATACCGCCACTGACTATGGCGGGAATGGCTGCGGCAAAGGTCAGCAGGAAGAAGAACTTGGTCAGATCGAAGCCATGGTTGGTCACCAGGCTCTGAGCGCTGCCCATGAAGCTTTGACCATAGGCTAGATAGTAGCCAAAGAAAAAGTAGGCCAGCGTCGAGACGGCAAAATCTGTGATGATCTTGACCAGGGCATTGACCTGGTTCTTGCCTCGTACTGTGCCTAGCTCGAGAAAGGCAAAGCCTGCATGCATTGCCAGCACCATGATGGCACCCAGCAAAATAAACAGGGTATCCGAACTCGTGACCAGCGTTTCAACTGCGCTGTTTACATCAACCACAACCGACCTCCATCTTGAAGTGATGCCTCTTGATTGGGCATTTTATGTGCCATTTATGAGCATGCTCTTTGCTGGTATGGGCGCAAGGCTCCATCTTTGGGAGTGGATCTGGTGCGCGCGGGCCATCCTGATACACAAACTGTACCAGGTTTGTTGTTTCAATATTTTTAAAATGTAATCCATTGATCTCAAATGGAAAAAGCCACTAAGGTGACAGGGGTATTCCCTAGGGGCTGCACCAGCCATGAGCGCTTATTCTGTGCCCCATTACAGTGCAATGCACCACAAGGAGGAGTTATTGGTGTGTGGGGCTTGCCTGGTGATCTGCACCAGAGCAAGCTTTGCGGATCAGTGGGGTAGGAGGTCGGAACGGAAGCTCTGATGGATCTGCAGTTGGTAGTCGCTTAGCGAGAAACTTTTCTCCATGCCCAGCAGGGGGTGCAGCAGGGCAGGGCGCAACTGGGGGGTGACGCCGCGCAGTAGTGCCGAGGTCTGTTGGCTGGCCTGGAACAGTTGTCGCACCCCACCATAGGCTTGGGTCAAGGGCACAGATCCCGATGAAGAGAAGGCCATGAAGGGGATACGGAAGGTGAATTCGGTGTGGGCATGTTTGGGTAGCACCTGCTCACCGGCACTCATCAGATAGGGCTGATGATCACCGAAGGCCAGTACCAGATAGCGTTTACCACTGGCCTGCAGCGCAGTTACCAGCTGTTCCAATGAGGCCATGGCATCTACCACCCCAGTGTAGTAGGTATTCAGGAGCTGGCGATTGCCTTCACTCTGATTCGGGCAGGCAGCGTCCAGCTCCTGTTGGGCATAGCGCTGCTGGTTGAAGGGGCCATGGCCCTGCATGGTGACGGCATAGATAAATTGCGGCTGTGTGCTCTGGTTTACCTGCTGCACTATGTGCTCAACCACAGCCTGATCGCTGGCGTAGAGTCCCTTCTGTTGCAGGGCGGAAAATTGATCCTCGAACTCCTGATGCTGGTAGCCCAGTGCCGGTATGGCCTTGTCTCGGCCCCAGAAGTTACGTTTGAAGGGGTGAATGAAGCGGGTCTCATAGCCTTGTTGCTGGGCGCTGCGGGCCAGGCCAGGTACGTTGTCACTCAGGTAGTAGTAGGGGACTATCCCCTGTTTGAGGATCCCGACTGGCAGGCCAGTATTCATCTCGAACTCGGCCAGCACTGTCATGCCACCCGTGGTGGGTGAGTGGATCTCCTTGCTGAATTGTTCGACCCCCGCAGGGAGATGCAGGGTCGGTGCTGGTTTGCAGATGCCACCCTGCCAGCCCAGCCACAACGCCTCGTACTGCATCACAATGACCACATCATAGGGTTGCTGGCCCACAGGGGCAGGAGCCGGGCTGGCTTCTTCCTGCAGTAGGGAGGGAGTAATGGGATAGGTGAAGATGGTGCTGCCGGAAACCAGACCGCTGATGAGGTCGAACAGATAGAGGGTGGGACCGCGGCGCACCATGTCCCTGTGGTAATTCACTTCGCTGTGGAAGTAATTGATGTTGGGCCCCAGCACCTTGATGCTGGCCTGGGTGGCAAACACGCTGAAGCCGAAGAAGGCGATGAGCACGGCACTGCAGCGCAGCAGCCAGCCAAACAGCCGCAGGCGCCACAGGATCAGTAAAGAAGCGATCAGCACGGCCCAGACTATCCTGCTGTGTTGATCGAGCAGGATTTCCAGCAGACTCCCCAGATTTTGCAGATCGTCGCCGCCCAAGGGGATGCCATAGACATTGATCTTGGCAAAGTTGGCCAGCAGGCCGATGGCGAATAGGCAGGTGAACATCAACCCCATGTAGAGGTGGCGGCCAACCAGCACACAGAAGGTCCAGCCCAGCACCATCAGGGCCCAAGAGAGGTAATATTGCTCGATACGGTATTCTGACCAGACCAGGAACTCATCCAGGCGAAAGCTGAAGCTTGAATGCAGGCTGAGAAAGGCCAGGTTGCCTATCAGCAGGCAGCCGATGGAGCGTCGCCACCAACTGCGACGCAGGGTGGGGGCGATCGCGCTCAGCAGGCCGCCGCATAGCAACAGGGTGGCCAGCAGGCTGATGGCCATGCGCTGCAGATCAAAGCCACTCTGGGGCAGTTGTCGCACTAGTTGCGCCTGGTTGAAGGGGCTGCCGCGCTGGGGACTGTGGATCTCGGCTGTGAGTTGATACTGCTCGGCCAGCTCCTCCTCCATGACGCGAATACTGCCAGCCAGATGAACCCGACACCCTTGGGCCAGGCAGCCGGCCTGAAGCCCCTCCTGCTCTCCCACCGCCATCTCGATGTGGCTGGCCTCCTTGCTATCGACCCGGCTCAGGCGGTAGATGATCTTCTCATCGGCAGTCAGCGGCTGGTGGAATACCCAGTTGGCATCCAGCACCGCATAGGTGCCCCGCTGATCGCTCTTGTAGATGAGCCCCAAGGTATCCAGCTCGGCCACTTGACCAAACTTGAGTTGGTAATGGGGGTAATAGAGGGCTTCCATGCGGGCGACAGGCAGTAGCAGGGTGAATAGCAGCAGAGCCGCCAGCGTCACGAGCAGCAGGCGTTGCCAGAGGGTACTGGCTGAGGCGGCGGGGGGGCGCTGAAATAGACGAGGCATCTGCATGGTGACCGAGTTTCTCCAACCTAATAGATTTGACCACATGGGGTCTGTTTCATTCCATATGGTGAAAAACCAGCCAGCCCAATCAGGTGATGGTGGCGAGATAACAGAAAGGTGTCAATCAGATGACAGCAAGATTAAGAGGGAGTCGACAACCTGTAATAGTTGCCGACTCCAGATGAGAACTATTTTCTCTGGGGTAGGGGATGCGGGGCCGGGCTGTTCAGGGTTTGGGCTTGGCGATAGTAGCCATTGGCTTTTTCAAATAGTCGCTGCTGTTCCATCACTCGGGCCAGTGCCAGGTAGAGGGCGGGAGTTGGTGCCTGCTGTACGGCCTGCTCCAGGGCGGCTTGAGCCTGGGGATACTCATGGCGCTGCAGGTGCAGCAGACCCTGGATCTCAAAGCGCAGGGCGGGCTCTAGTTGAGCACTCGATTTTTCCAGCTGGGCCAGCAGGGCCGGGCTGGGGTGGGGCCACTCCCCGGCAATCCGCAACAGGGCGGGATGAGGATGTTTGCGCAACCCCTCCAGCAGCAGGGGTTCGCCTTCACTGCGGGCGTCCAGCTGTGCCAATTGGCAGCAGAGGGCGGCTAACAGCTCAGGCTCCTGGCGCAATGCCTTGGGTAACTCCAGCCACAGGGAGAGCAAACCCTGTTTGCCTAGCTGAGTGGCCCGCTCGGCAAACAGCGCCGGATAGATCTGGCGATAGAGCTGATCCTGTTCGCGGGCCGTGATCTGCTTATGTTTGAGCAACTGGGGCAGCAGGGCCAGCAGAGATGACCAGTGGCCTAGCGCCAGATAGCACTCTTTAAGCAATTGCAGCAGGGCAAAGTGGTGCGGATACTCCCCCTGCAGTGTTTGCAAACTGCTCTCGGCCGCTTGGTACTGCCCCTGGCGGATCTGTTGACGAGCCCGGATCAGTCCCACGGCCAGGCGGGCATCAGCCTCTTCACCCTCGGCCTGTTGCAGGTAATGAGCCGAACGCTCCAGCTCACCTTGGGCGGCGGCGGCCTCGGCGGCGGAGAGGTAGTTGAGCAGCGCCTGCTCATTGCCCTTGGCCCCTTTGAGCATCAGGCTCTCAGCCTGGGCATAGCGCCCCTCGGCCAGGGCCAGGGCGCCGCTTAAGGTCTGTTGTCGCGCTTTGGTCCGACGGCGGCGGTGGAACCAGTCACGGGTATTGCCCCGCAGGCTGAACAGCCTGGCCAGCGCCGCCTCCAGCAGCAGCAGGGTGAAGTAGAGCAGCAGAGCAAACAACAGGGCACTGACGACGCTCATCTCTATGGTGTAGTCACCCAGCGCGATCAGTACATACCCTTTATGCCCGGCCAGCAGGGGGCCGGCTATCATGGCGCCAGCTATCACAGCGAACAGCACTATCATGCGTAACATGCGCTCCTCCTCATTGGCTCATCAGGCGCTGGAGACGCTGATGGACCAGCTCCTCCAGTTGGGCCTGAGTGGCGAATTGTTTCGGATAATCGGTGACTATCGGCTGTTCCAGCAGCTTCTCCACCTCACTCTGCATGTATTGGTTGGTGCCATCATTGGCATCGAAATATTGAGTCAACCAGGTTGCCGCCTTGTGCAGGTTGTCTTCGTAGACCCCCTGCTGTTCGCGGTAAACCGCCAGTTGCGCCTGCAGCAAGCGGGTCTTCAGATTCTCTTTCAAATACCAGCTCTGCTGAGGTGAGACCAGCGCCTCGGTATTGCCATCTCGGCGACGAATGGTGATGAAGTTTTCGGCAAAGGCATGCCAGCTCTTTTGCAAATTACTGCGCCAGTCGCTCAGGTTATCGCTCAGTTGTTCCTCTGTGGTTGGCTCGCTACTGGGCGGAGTGATGCCCAGCAGGGTCAATTGATCCACGTTATCGATGAGGGCGCCCAGACGCAGCACAACCCCCTCTCGGTCGATGAGGGGCAGCTCCTTGAGTTGGGAAAGATCCTTGGCCAGGGCTTGGCGCAGGGGCAGCAGACTGGCATCGTTCAAGTCTCGCAACCGATTATCCGCTTCGTTCAGCAGCAACAGGGTGGCATTGACGTCGCGCTCCAGCCAGAGCTTGCGGCCGGCCATGCGGATCAGATAGTCAGCCTCGGCCAGCAACCAGTCATTGGGACGGCGGCTATCCAGGCGTAGTAGCTGCTTCTCCAGCTCACTCTGTTTGTCGTTCAGTTGTTGCTGGTTGGAGCTGAGATTGCGTAGTTGTAACTGGGCCTGCTGGTCACTCTCCTGCAGGGCCGGTTGTTTACTCTGCAGCTCGGTCAGCTTCAGCTCCAGGGCATGTAGGGCTGCGGTCTGTTGCTGGCTGCGCCAGTTGTCATAGAGATAACCGCCAGCACAGGCGCCGATGACCAGCACCAGGGAGAGGCCTCCGAGCCACAAGCCGGCGTTCGATGCGCGGATAGGCTGGGAGGCAGGTGCCGCCGCGGTGTTACCTGCTTGCGGGGGAAGGGACTCTGTCACGGCCGGGGGCAGTGGAGAGTGGGTTTGTTCTGTCATGCCGAATTCCTCTCGCCTAAGGCCGCCAGCAGGGCGGCATGGGTGGCACCTGCAGCCAGCCGGGGTGCAGGTAAGCCCGCCTCAACGACCAGGGTGGCAACCCGGGGGCTGGGGACAATAAAGAGTAGATGCTGTAGCCAGGGGCGTTCGCTCTCTGGTACCAGCTCCAGCAGGCGGCGTAACAGCTCGCCGCTGGTGATGATAACACTGTCTATCCGCGCCGTATGCCACCTGGCACACAGCCGAGCGCCATCCAGCTCCGGCCAACAGCGCCGATAACATTCACAATAGCTGACTCGGGCACCGCGCGCGCGCAGGGCCTCGGCCAGCAGCTCGCGCCCGCCATCCCCACGCAGGATCAGGATAGCTTTCCCCGCCACGTGCTGCAGCGCGGGATGCGCCAGCAGCCCCTCACTGCGGGCATCCTCCGGGTAGTGGGCGCTTACCCCATCCTCGCGCCAGCTCTCGGCCGTGGCGCTGCCCACCGCCAGATAGGTACGCTGAGGCCAACTTAATTCACTGCGCGCCAGCGTGTGTGAGGCTTGTTCTACCGCCTGGGCGCTTACCGCTATGATGAGTTCACTGGCTTGGAGGCGAGCATAGAGCTCAGGCAACTGGCGCCCTGGTAATATGGTCAGCAAGGGGGTGACCACAGGCTGGTGGCCCGCGCTAGCCAGTTGCCGCGCCAACTCGCTGGCCTGGGGTTCAGGGCGCAGTATGAGTGGCGTCATTGGGCGTAGACTGCGGCCAATATCTCATCGGCACCCAGTTCCCGCAGTTGCTCGGCCAGTGAAACCCCCAGGGTTTCGGCTTGGTTGGCTGGGCCGCGGATCTCGGCACGCAATAGCTGTGCGCCATCTGGGCTACCCACCATGCCGCGTAACCAGAGGGTCTCCTCCTCCAGCTCGGCATAGGCACCGATAGGCACCTGGCAGCCGCCCTGCAGGGCGCGGTTCATGGCGCGTTCAGCCTGCACCCGGTAGCGGGTGGGGCCATGCTCCAGGGGGGCCAGCAGGGCTAAGAGTTCGGCATCGTCACTGCGGCACTCAATGCCGACGGCGCCCTGGCCGTTGGCCGGCAGGCTCTCGTGACTCTCGAGATAGGCAGTGATGCGCTGGGTTAACCCCAAACGTTTGAGTCCAGCCGCTGCCAGCAGTATGGCATCGTATTCGCCACCATCCAGCTTGGCCAGGCGACTGTTGACGTTGCCACGCAGGTCACGCAGTTGCAGGTCCGGGCGTTGGTGGCGTAGCTGACATTGGCGGCGCAGGCTGGAGGTGCCCACCACGCTACCAGGCGGCAACTGGGCCAGGGAGGCGTAGTGATTGCTGACAAACGCATCGCGGGGATCTTCCCGCTCGCAGATGACACAGAGATCCAGGCCGGCCGGAAACTCTACCGGCACATCCTTCATGGAGTGAACCGCTATGTCGGCGCGCCCCTCCAGCATGGCTTGCTCCAGCTCCTTGACGAAGAGCCCTTTGCCTCCCACTTTGGCCAGCGGGCTATCGAGTATCTTGTCGCCTCGAGTGGTCATGGGCAGCAGCTCTACCACGAGTTCAGGATAGAGGGCTTGCAGCCGCTCCTTGACGAAGTTGGCCTGCCACAGGGCCAGGGGACTCTTACGGGTGGCGATGCGAACCAGGGATTTCATAGTGTGCAGGCGTAGGGGTGTCGGGCTACAGAGTGATAACCCGATAGTAACACTCTTACCCAGTGTGTGCATGAGGCGAGCCCCACGCTGGGCTTTAGCGCTGTGGCTGGGGAGGGGGAGCAGGTAACCGGTTTCTTTTCTTGCGGGACGAGCATAGCTCGAACGGGAAGGGTGGCCGTGGTGCTGGCTAAATAGAGCAAAAAACCTAACATACAAGATGGTTTACCCGCGTGTTACCTGTTGTTACCATGCTCACACTTTTGTCTGGTTAGCCATGACTGGGCCATGCCTTAATCTCCCGAGAATATAAGGTCAACACGATTGCTCAATGAATTCGATACGCTCATAGCGCGCTATGATGCGATCAATCAGATCAGGACTGAGCGTGCACTGGAAGCAATGAGTCAATATGGACAACAGCTGTTCGAGCTGCTGCCTGTGCTGTTCCATTACAACCACCCGCTCCTGCCAGGCTATGTCTCCGGGGAAGTTCCCCACGGCATCGCCTGCTTTGCCCTGTCTCTGAGTCAGCGCGAGTTCATCGACGACATCTGCATGGCCACCAATTGTCATGGCGGGATTCATACCCAGGAGAGCTCCATCCTCGGGCTCTACTCCATGGGCAGCACCTCCTCCATCGGCCAGTGCTGTCATTCCGATCTGGATATCTGGGTCTGCCACTCCCACTTCCTGGCGCCGGATCGCCTGGAACTGCTGGAGCACAAGTGCCTGCTCATCTCCAAGCTGGCGGAGAATCGCGGTGTCGAGCTCAACTTCTTCCTCATCCCCGATAACAAGTTCCGCCTGGATAACCGGGCCGAACTGGGCGGTGATAACTGCGGCAGCGCCCAACACCTGCTGTTGCTGGACGAGTTTTATCGCAGTGCTTTGCGTATTGCCGGTCAGCGCCTGCTCTGGCCCATCATCTCGGGGGAGTGGGAGCCTGAGTATGATGCGCGGGTGGCTGCCCTGTTTCGCGAGGGGGTGCTCAACCAGGCCGAGTGGCTGGACTTGGGCAGTCTGGCCCGCATCCCGGCCGAGGAGTATTTCGGCTCGGCGCTCTGGTTGCTCTACAAGGGGCTCGACTCCCCCTACAAGGCGGTGCTCAAGATACTGCTGATGGAGGCCTATTCGGCCGAATTTCCCCAGACGCGTCTGCTCTCGGTCGAGACCCGCGACTGGTTTCAGCAGCATGCTGAGTACAGCCTGCAGCTCGATACCTACTACCTGATGCTGGATAAGGTGACTCACTATCTGCAGGGCATAGGGGATGAGAAGCGGCTGGATCTGGCCCGACGCTGTTTCTACCTCAAGGTGTGTGACGAGCTCAGCCATGAGCAGAGCCCGCAGCATGGGGCCTGGCGCCACGAGATTATCACCGCTCTGGTGCGTGAGTGGGGTTGGGATATTCACACCCTGCATCATCTGGATAATCGTAACCACTGGAAGGTGGCCGATGTGAAGCTGGCCTATGGCGAGTTGCTGGATGCTCTGATGCAGAGTTATAGCCAGCTCATCCAGTTTGCCCGTCGTAACAACATCAGTGAGTCCATCAACCCGGAAGATATCGGTGTCCTCTCCCGCAAGCTCTATGCGGCCTTCGAGGCTCTGCCGGGCAAGGTGCAGCGCATTAACCTGAAGATAGCCCCCGATCTGCATGAGCCGAATCTTAGTCTGATCCAGGTGCCGCCAGGGCGTATCAACCGCGCCGGCTGGTATCTCTACAAGCATTCGCTGCGTCCGGCCGACATCATAGGTCGCGCGCCTCTGGACTATAACGGCTATGTCTCCAAGCTCATCGCCTGGGCCTATTTCAACGGCTTGTTGACCCAACAATCCAATCTGCACCTCTATGCCCAAGGCGCGGATCTGGATCTGCTCAACCTGCAGCTCTTCGCCCATGATCTGGCGGCCACCTTCCCGGTGCATTTTGCCCCGGCCAGCAACCTGGCGCTGAGTCGCCCCTGCGAGATCCGTCATCTGGGCATCTTCCTCAACCTGGAGCTGGATCCGACCTCCCACTGGGAAGATAGAGAGCTGGAGTTCGACGCCGACAACAGCGATGTGCTCTCCTTCGGTCGGGAGCAGGAGTGTCTGGTGGGCACGGTCGATCTGGTTTATCGCAACTCCTGGAACGAGATCCGCACCCTGCACTTCAATGGCCCGGATGCCGTGGTGGAGGCCCTCTCCACCATACTCGGCAAGATGCATCAGGATGCCCAGGCCCCGGAGACGGTCGATGTCTTCTGCTACAGCCGCCACTTCCGCGGTCTGATCCGCAATCAGTTTCTGCAACTGGTGCAGCAGTGTATCGACCTGCGCCTGGCTCGTGACAAGCAGCGGCTGGTGAAGATGCTCTCGCTGGGCCATGACCGCTATGCCCTGTTTCTGGAGCGGCGCGGTGTCTCGGTACGCAAGATGGAGAGTGCCATCGACTTCTACCGTCAGGTCTCCAGCAACAAGCTGGAACGTCAGCCCCTGCCGGACGGGGAGGCCAGCTTGCGCATCCCCTCGGCGGTGGACTCCTATGCCAGCGATGGCTTAATTCAGTTCTTCTTTGAGGAGAACGGCGTGGAGGGGGGCTTCAATGTCTATGTGCTGGATGAAAATAACCAGGTGGAGATCTATCGGGATTATTCCGGCAGCAAGGATGATCTGGTGCAGAGTGTGAATCGTTATTACACCCTGACCCACGAGCGGTTTAATTTTGATAATCAGTTTATCAATTTCAACTTGCCACAATTTTATGAGGTGGTCTGGTGCGATGGCCAACAGCAGGTCCGCCCCTATCGCTCCGCGCCTAAATAGGTTCCCTAACCAAACAGGCAGAGTAGCTGCAGGGCCTCACTCTTCTTGACTCATCTTTCTACATAAAAAATGGCGGCCAGTGGCCGCCATCTTCGGTAACTCATTAACCTTCAGTTTTTTCTCTGTCCACATGCCCCAGATCGCGCTCCGGGTCGATCACATCGCGTACCCGCTGTTTCAGATGCTTTACCTCGGGGAAGCCACCATCGCGTTTGCGCTCCCAAATAGAGACCCCATCGATGAAGATCTCGAAGTGGCCGCCGGTATCCGGGTGCAGGTTGACGCTGCCCAGCTCTTCGCTGAAGGTGGAGAGCAGCTCCTGGGCCATCCAGGCGGAGCGCAGCAGCCAGTTGCATTGGCGGCAGTAGTAGATGTCGATGACGGGTTTGTTGGCGTCTGCCGATGGGTTCACAGGGAGACCTCGGCACCGGACTGGCTACTGCAGGCGGCGGAGAGCAGGGACATCAGCTCATGGCCTTCCCGGTTGTCGATCCACTGCTCGTCCCTGTAGTCGAAGTGGTAGCCATTGAAGCGGGTCGCCACCCAGATCTGGCATAGGGGCGCCTGCTTGTTGATGATGATCTTCGACTTGTCGGGGAAGCTGAGGGTCAAGACGCCGCCACTGGTGTCACAATCAATATCGACGCCACACTCATCGACAGCCTCTTCGATGAGCTGGAACTGCTCTTCCGCCAGGCGGTGAAACTCACTCTCTTTCATCACGCGGGTCCTATTGCATTTAAAAGGATGAGTGCGATTATAGAGGGCCAATCCGCTTTCGCACTAGGCCCATGAATAAACCCCAATTTGCCTGGCGCGGGCTCCTGCTGTTGGCTCTCACTCAGTTGACCGCCTGCGGCCTCAAGGGCCCGCTCTATATGCCCAAGGATGTACCGCCCGCTCAGGAGCAAACTCAGCTGGTCGAGCAGACACTTGGCGCGGGTATTGAGCCCTGATATCGCGGCTCCGGCAGGATAGGCCGGAGTGCCCCAGTACTAAGTACTAAGTAGTAAGGAACCAAGGATCCATGGATTATTTTAACTACCGAGACAATGGCCAACTCTGTGCCGAAGAGTGCACCATCAGCCAACTGGCCGCCGACTACGGTACGCCGCTCTACGTCTACTCTCGCGCCACTCTGGAGCGTCACTGGAAGGCGTTTGCCAATGCGGCGGGTGATGTGCCCCACCTCATCTGCTATGCGGTGAAGGCCAACAGCAACCTGGCGGTGCTGAATGTGTTGGCCCGCCTGGGTTCGGGCTTTGATATTGTCTCGGCGGGTGAGCTGGCCCGGGTCATAGCCGCGGGGGGGGATCCGCGCAAGGTGGTCTTCTCCGGCGTGGCCAAGCGTCGTGAAGAGATGGTCTATGCCCTGGAGCAGGAGATCCTCTGTTTCAACCTGGAGTCCGAACCGGAACTGGAGCGCCTGGATCAGGTGGCCGGTGAGCTGGGTAAGGTGGCTCGGGTCTCGGTACGGGTCAATCCGGATATCGACGCCGGTACCCACCCCTATATCTCCACCGGCCTCAAGGAGAACAAGTTCGGTGTGCCCATCGATCGCGCCGTGGAGCTCTATCGCCGCGCCGCGACGCTGCCCAATGTCCAGGTGGTGGGCATCGACTGTCATATCGGCTCCCAGCTCACCGAGTTGGAGCCCTTCCTCGAGGCCATGGATCGTCTGTTGGTGCTCATCGACCAGTTGGCGGCCGAAGGTATTCATATTCACCATCTGGATGTGGGTGGTGGCCTGGGGGTCAACTACAACGATGAAAATCCACCGCACCCGGAGCAGTATGCTGCCGCGCTCAAGGCCAAACTGATTGGCCGCGACCTGCAGCTCATCTTTGAACCGGGCCGGGCCATAGTGGCCAATGCCGGTGTCCTGGTCACCGAGGTGGAGTACCTGAAGCTGGGTGAGGATCGCCACTTTGCCATAGTCGATGCGGCCATGAACGATCTGATCCGCCCCTCCCTCTATGGCGCCTGGATGAACATCATTCCGGCAGACAAGAGTCTGGAGCGCACAGTGCGCAGTTATGACGTGGTGGGGCCAGTCTGCGAGACCGGCGACTTCCTCGGCAAGGATCGGGCGCTGGGCTTGGCTCAGGGCGATCTGCTGGTGGTGCGTTCCGCCGGAGCCTACGGCTTTGCCATGTCCTCCAATTACAATACCCGTCCCCGTGCCGCCGAGGTGCTGGTGGATGGCGCACAAGCCCATCTGGTCCGGGAGCGGGAACCGCTGGCCGACCTGTGGCGGCTTGAGCACCTACTGCCCTGAGGCGAGACAATGCTGATCCAATTTTCCAAGATGCACGGCCTGGGTAATGACTTTGTCGTCATAGATGGCGTCACCCAGAAGATTTTCTTGAGCACAGAGATGATCAAGAAGCTGGGGGATCGCCACTTCGGCATAGGTTTCGATCAGCTGCTGCTGGTCGAGCCGCCCTATGATCCGGAGCAGGATTTCCACTACCGCATCTTCAATGCGGACGGTTCCGAGGTGCAGCAGTGTGGCAATGGCGCCCGCTGCTTTGCCCGCTTCGTCCGCCTGAAGGGGCTCACCAACCGGGATCGCATCGCGGTCAGCACCATGAGCGGCCGTATCGTGCTGCAACTGGAGCAGGACAATCAGGTGACGGTCAACATGGGGGTGCCCGAGTTTGAGCCGGCCAAGGTGCCGTTCCGGGCGCAGAAACCCGAGAAGACCTACCTGCTGCGGGTGGCAGAGCAGACCGTCATGTGCGGTGTGGTCTCCATGGGTAACCCCCACTGCGTGTTGGAGGTCGAGAGCGTGAAAACGGCTCCGGTCGAAAGCCTGGGCCCGCTGCTCGAAAGTTTCGACCGCTTCCCCGAGCGGGTCAATGTGGGCTTCATGGAGCTGGTCTCCCCCAGCGAGATCCGCCTGCGGGTCTATGAGCGTGGGGCGGGTGAGACCCTGGCCTGTGGCACCGGTGCCTGTGCGGCCGCCGTGATCGGCATGAGCCAGGGTAAGCTGCGGGATCGCGTCAAGGTCCAACTGCCAGGTGGCAGTTTGCAGATTGCCTGGAAGGGGCCGGGTACCCCCGTCTTCATGACAGGCCCCGCCGAGCATGTCTTCGATGGCGAGATCGAGCTGTGAGTGAGCCCGGCTTGCTGCGCGGCATGCAGCAGGAAGAGGAGGTGGTGGAGTATCTGCTGCGCCACCCTGAATTCTTCCTGCATCACAAGGCTCTGCTGGATAGCCTGCTGATCCCCCATCCGTTACGTGGTGCCATCTCCCTTATCGAGTTACAACAGGAGCGGCAGCGGGAGCGGGTGCTGGAGTTGGAGCAGGAGCTGCGGGCTCTGATGAGCAATGCCAGCCGCAACGAGCACATCTTTCGCGTCTATGCCGATGTTTACCCCGAGCTCTTCGCCTGCACCACACTGCGTCAGCTCTGGAAGCGGCTGCATCTGACCTTTCGTGAGCGGTTGCGTATTCCTGCCAGCGCCCTCTGGATCAACGATGGTGCCGTGCAGGCCAAGCGCAGCGATAAAGGCTTTACCCTGGAGGGCAGTCGTTACCAGCAGATCTGCCATCAGACCATGCGCGGTGAGCGGGTCTACTTTGGCCGGGTGCAGGAGGCGGATCGCGCCACCCTGTTTGGCCCCGATGCCCTGGTCCACTCCATGGCCCTGCTGCGGTTAGGGGAGCAGGGGGAACTGGGCTTTCTCGCCTTTGGCCATGCCAACCCGGAACACTATCACGGGGGCATGGATAGCCTGTTGCTGGAGCAGTTGGGGCGCTTCATCACCCTCTTGCTACCCACCCTGGTGCACGCTCGTGAGTGACGAGCCCCTGCTGCCCTGGGTGACTCGTTTTCTCGATTATCTGCGCGTCGAGCGCCAGTACAGCCCCCACACCCTGAATAACTACCGTCTCCATCTCCATGAACTAAGCCGATTGGCCGCCGAGTTGGGCTTGGTCGAGTGGCGCGAGCTCAAGCCGCCGCTGGTGCGCGCTCTGGTGGTGCGTCTGCGGCGGAGTGGTAAAGCGGCCCCGCGCACCCTGGCCACCAAGCTCTCCTCCCTGCGCAGCTTTCTCGATTATCTGGTGCGTCTGGAGGAGCTCAAGGCCAATCCGGCCCGCGGCATAGTCACCCCCAAGCAGGGGCGCCCGCTGCCGAAGAATCTGGATGTGGATCAGGTCTATCAACTGCTGAACATACCGGAGGAGAGCGATCCCCTGGCGGTGCGGGATCGCGCCATCATGGAGCTCTTCTACTCCTCTGGCCTGCGTCTCTCCGAACTAGTGGGGCTGAACCTGAGCGATCTGCGACTGGAAGAGCGTCAGTTGCGGGTGGTGGGTAAGGGCAACAAGGAGCGCATCCTGCCCATTGGCCGTATGGCGCTGGAGTGGTTAGGCAAATGGCTGGCGTTACGCCCGCTGTTGGCGCTGGAGGGTGAAGGGGCGCTATTTCTCAGCAAGCAGAAGCGGCGCATCACCAGCCGTTCGGTGCAGCTGCGGCTGGCCCAATGGGGTATCAAGCAGGAGCTGGCGCCCCATGTCCACCCCCACAAGCTGCGCCACAGCTTTGCCACTCATCTGCTGGAGAGTTCCGGTGATCTGCGTGCCGTCCAGGAGCTCTTGGGACATGCCAACCTGACCACCACCCAGATCTACACCCATCTGGATTTTACCCACCTGGCCGATGTCTACGACAAGGCTCACCCCCGCGCCAAACGTAATGCGGATGATGATCAAAGTGAATAAAACATCTGTTACAAAATCACCGACATGACTAATAGGGTGGAATGTTTATTTCCTATTGATTTTATTGGTTTTTTTAATCTAAGTTTGAAATCACTTGTTCACGGTTGTCATAACCTAACTCCTGCGCATCTCTTTCCCGTCGTATAAAAGTGCAGAGTCACCATTTGGCTCTGGTTTTTTCCCCGATAATTAATGAAACTTTACCCGCTTTTACAATACCTGCCGCAGGATTGCGACGTAAAACTGGGTACTCAATCGGGATAAATGATGAAAAACAACAAGATAGGATTAGGCGCGCTACTGCTTGCCACCTTGGCGCTGCAGAGTGGATGCGGCGGCGGTGGCGGCGGGAGTTCGACCCCAGAGAAAATGGTTACCTGGGAGAGGTCGGTGACCGTCATTGATGGTTATCTGGAAAATGCTGTGGTCTGGCTGGATCAGGATGACGATGGGGTACTCGACAGCAACGAGCCGACGGCGCGCACCAATGCCAGCGGTCAGGCAACGCTGAAGGGTGAGACCTCCGCCAATGCGACTCCAGCCATCCATCGCTTCATGGTGCAGGCCATTGCCGGTGTGACCAGAGATAGGGGGGATGGTACGGGTGAACCGGTCACCGTGGCCCGCACCTATCTGATGTCCGCTCCGGGCAACTATAACCTGGTGACCCCCTTTACGACTCTGATCGATCAGACCATGCGCGCCAACGTTGGTAGCACAAGCCAGGAGGCGGCCAGCAAGGTGGCCAGCGATCTGGGTCTGGAGAGCAGCCAGGTCGAGGCGTTGCATACCGATTTTATGGCCAGCAAGGATTACCAGAGCCAGTTCTATGCCACCCAGATTGCCACCCTGCTACCGGAAAAGCTGGATGAGAGCACCCGGGGCACGTTGCTGCAACAAGCCGGTCAGATGGGCAAGGTGCTCGGTGGCTATCTTGCGGAGAACCCCTCTGCGGCCGCCAGCGCCATGCCGGAGATCAAGGTTGTCCTGGTCGAAGGTGGCAAGGTGGAGATCAAGGACAAGCCACAGCCGCTGCTGACTCATATGGATGAAGACACCCATGGGGCAGTGCTGCTCAAGCGTGATGCGCAGCGCAGGGTCACTCAGGGCTCCAATGGTTCTGTGGTGGTGGAAGAGAGCGGTGTTGACTACTACTGGGATCGGGCGATCAAGGACGTGGAACGGCTCAACGGCCAGCCGCTGCGCTACCGCGAGTTTACCCGCACCGAAACCCGTCAGGCCGATGGCCAGTTTGTGCGCCAGTTGACCTGGAAAAAGGATCTGAACAAGGATGGTCAGCTGCAGTTGCTCGGCCAGGCTTTCGAGCAGGGAAAGCGTACGGCGCAGGGGGAAACCTTCTGGTCCTTTATCGATCAGGGAGGGGTATCCGTCGAGCGGAATGCAGAGGTGTCAGCTCAATATGAGTCTTTCTATGATGGTCAGGATCTGCAGGCGGCAGTAGCGGCCAAGGATTATAGCCGGGTCGATTTGGCCTTGCGTGTGACGGTCACCCGCCAGGGGGAGAGCACAATTACCCAAACGGCGTTGGTTGAGGCGCCTAAGGATATTCCCGAAGCCGTGACGGCTCTCCAGTTGGCAGATTGGCTCAAGATAGCTGGCGAAGAGATGCAGCCCAAGGCCACCTATGGACAAACCCTGACCACCCAGGGTCAGGAGAGTGGTGCCATGACAGCCGATTTGCTGATTGATTGGGGCAATGACGGTACTGTCAATGGACACTACCAGCTGGTGCGCAAGGCTGATGGCACGCTGGTCGAGAGCTCGGAGGCGCCCGTCTATCCCAGTCCGCTGGATGGTCAATTCGAGGAGTATGCCGACTATAACTGGCAGCAACCCGCTATCAAGACTTACTACTGGTATGAAAAGAGCCGCAGCTCCTCGCTGGTGGACGGCAAGCTGGTGACCCGGATGAGTGGTCATCGCTATTTGCTGGATATAGACAAGGCCCAAAAGCTGGTCAGCGATGAGGCGCCGCAGGGGATAGAGTTTAACAAGTACAGCAGCATCACCACTGATGTCAGCGACAGCGAACAGCGGCTCTACGCCTCCTGGGTTAACTACCATAGTGACGGGTATAATTTCACCGCCGACACCACTGAGGTGGGACAGCAGTATGTGGTGACCCTCAAGGGCGCTAACGATCTCTGGGTCGGACATCGCTTTGCCGAGTGGGGTAGCCGCGAGGTGGCGGATCTGGCCGACAAGGTAGAAGCGCTACGCACTCAGGGGATTGCACTGGAGAAGATCGACGCCTCCCTGCTGCCGGGACTCAGTGACTATAACGGCCTGCTGTTGACCCCTTCCTTCCGCTACGATGCCAATCACCAGCCACGCACCTGGTATTGGGTGACCAATCGGGATCTGAAAACCGGCGGTACACTGGAGACCGGGTGGCAGAAGATCAAGCTCAAGCTGGTGAATAAGGGCTACCAGCAGTGGCCTATCAACGATGCCGACGGGGCACTGATCTTCACCATTCCCAATAGATCCGACCCCTATAACTGGTATACCTGCTATGACACTGTAGCCGTTGCGGCTTCTGCCATCGGTACCCGTTCCGGGCATATGGCTACCTGGGCGGGAGATTTCTTCCTCGATGAGAGCGAGGCCGATGCGGATCTGGCGCAAAAGCCGATAAATTGAGTGTCTGTGTCAAGCGCGTTATCTGGCCACCTTCGGGTGGCCTTTATATTTGTGGCCCCTCATGTTCACCCCCACAAGCTGCGCCACAGCTTTGCCAACCACCTGACCGATGTCTATGACCAGGCTCACCCCCGAGCTGACCCTGAGCGCCTTGTTTGAATAATCGACTCCCTTTTCCATGCAAACCCGCTACCATGAGGGGAGGCTCTCTATGAGGTGTGTTGCACATGGAATTCTTTCGCCGCCTGAGCGGTATTCGCGCCATCAGCTTCGATCTGGATGACACCCTCTACGATAATCGCCCCGTGATCGAGCGCGCCGAGCAGTGGATGGTCGCCTATATGCGCGACACCTACCTGCAGACCGCCATGTATGACAGAGCCTGGTGGCACAGGCTCAAGCTGCGTTTGCAGCAGGAGCAGCCCGCCCTAGTCGATGATGTCTCGCTCTGTCGCCGGGTGCTGTTGCAGCAGGGGCTGATGGCCGGAGGCATGAAAAAGGCGGAGGCCAAGCGGGAGGCGGAAAACGTCTTCGCCCATTTTCTTGAAGTGCGCTCGCAGGTGGCCGTGCCGGAGATCACCCGACGGGTGCTCTCGGCGCTGGCGCAGAAGTACCCGCTGGTGGTGATCACCAACGGCAATGTGCTGGTGGAGCGTCTCGGTCTGGAGGGCCAGTTCCAGCATGTGCTCAAGGCGGGGGGCGGCTTTCGCATGAAACCGGCCCCGGATTTGTTCACCGATATGGCCCGCCGCCTGCAACTTCCCCCCCAGCAGATACTGCATGTCGGTGACGATGTGCTCACCGATGTGGCCGGTGCCATCCACAATGGTTACCGCAGCGCCTGGCTCAATGATGTGGGCCAAGATTGGCGCAAGCTCACCATACTCCCCGATGTGATGCTCACCCGCCTGGAGCAACTGCTGACCCTGCTCTAGTTCCCGCTGTCACTACCCCGCTCTTCTTATCTAGTTAAGCGCTGAGTTGACAGTTGCTTTCTGTGACTTTGCGCTTTTTGTTTACGATTCTTAACAGAGATAATGCTTTTCTCATCACTGTCATGAGCGCTATACAGAATGGCTGCGAGTGAGTGTGCCACTGGGATCACATGCTCTAACGGCTTGCCTGTTGGTCATGAGCCACATTTGCCGCAGATGCGGCTTCTTTTTTAAGGATAAAATGGATGCTTAAACTGCGTAAGCTTACCCTCTGTGTGGCTCTGGGCTCTTTGGTGAGCGGCTCTGTGTTGGCGGGTCCCTATGCCTTCAACGCCCGGCAGGATGCCATGGGTGGAGCAGGGGTCTCCAGTGCCAACTACCTGAGTGCCCCCTTCTACAACCCGGCGCTGCTGGCGCTCTCGGACGATAGCGATCAGGTGGGGTTGTTGTTGCCGGTCGTCGGTGCCGAGGTGTTTGACAAAGATGACCTGCGCAATCAGGTGGATGACTTCAATACTACCTATGATGAGTTTACCGCCGCTTACGATGCATATGGTGCCAACCAGAGCCAGGCTAACAAGCAACGGCTGGAGAGTGCCAATGCCCAGGCGACGGCCGAGCTGCAACAGTTAAGTGGCGCCACAGGCTATGCCCGCGCGGGGGCTGGAGCCGCGGTCGCTCTGCCCTTCAGTGCCCTCTCTGGTGCGCTGTTTCTCAATGGCTATGCGGATGCTCAGGCTTTCACCGATGTCTCGATGGATGACTTCACCACCTATGACTACAAGGGGGTGACTCTGACTGTGCCCCGCAGCGAAGAGGCCATGAACTCACAAGTGATCGGCATGGCGGCGGCGGTGAGCGATCTGGGCTTTAGCCTGGCGAAATCGTTCCAGGATGGGGAGATGACCTGGTCTGTGGGGGTGACTCCTAAGCTGCAGACGCTCAAGGTCTACAACTATGTGGCTAATGCCTCAGACAGCGATCTGGGGGATATGACCGACAGTCAGTACGAGAACAAGAAGAATACCTTCAACCTGGATGCGGGTTTGGCGGCTAACTGGAGCAATGGCTGGAGCAGCGGTCTGGCCATCAAGAACCTGATCAAGCAGGAGTTGGATGCCCCCAAGATTGGCTTGGTGCAGAGCACCTATCAGCTGAGCCCTATTCCCACGGCCTCGCTCTCTTACCACTTGGCTGGCGTGCTGTTGACCGGTGACGTGGATCTGTTGGCCCAGAAGCGCTTTACCTCCCTGACCGGCACCCATGCCACCTACCATGCGGATCACGATGATCTACAGCCTGCCGCTCTGGGTCTGGAGTGGGATGTGCTGGGCTGGTTGCAACTGCGTACCGGCTATCGCCATGACCTGCAGAGTAATCTGGACGATGCCTTTACCGCGGGCTTTGGTCTGGCACCGTTTGAAATGTTCCATTTGGACTTGGCCGGTATCTATGCCGGTAACAACGAGTTCGGCGGTGTACTGCAGAGCAGCTTTACCTTTTAGTAGCGGAGAGACGATACTCTCCTTAGTAAAATTGGGCGCAATGCCTTGCGGTAATAACCCCAGCGTTGAATGTTAACAGAGAGGCCACCTGCGGGTGGCCTCACTGTTTGGCTTGTGCTTGGCCTGGCTACTCCCACTCCGAGACCAACTGCATGGCGGCGATGCAGCGGTTGCGGCCATTTTGTTTGCCCTGATAGAGGGCGCGGTCGGCGCGCTCTATGCTGGCCTCCAGGCCGCTGCGGGTGTCGAACTCGGCCACGCCGGCCGTGATGGAGAGGGCGATGCGCTGGTTGCGGTAATGGAAGGGCGTCTGAGCCACAGATTGCCGCAGCTTGTCGGCGACCACCATGGCCTGTTGCTGGTTGGTCTCAGGTAGCATGATGAGAAACTCCTCGCCGCCCCAGCGGCTCATGGCATCCTGAGTCCGCAACTGTTGCTGCAGTAGCTGGGCCAGAGCGATCAGGCACTGATCCCCGCCATCGTGGCCATAGTGGTCATTGATCTTCTTGAAGAAGTCGATGTCACACATGATGAGGGAGCAGGGACGGTTATAACGCTTGCTGCGGGTCATCTCGCGAGTCAGCAGCTCTAGCATGCCTCGTCGATTGTAGAGGTGGGTCAGGGGGTCAGTCTTGGACTCCTGCTCCAGGGTGCGACGGCTCACCTGCAACTGCAGTACCATGGCCTGCAGCTGCTCTTCACTGCGTTTCCGGCGTTGATTCTCCCGCAGCGCTACCATCAGCAGCAAGCCCACCAGCAGCACTGGGGTCGCCAGTTGCAGGGCTGACCACAGGGCCATATGCAGGGGGAGCAGATAGTAGAGCTGCCATTGGGTGCCCTGTACCGGTGCGCGATAGAGATAGTAGCTGCCGATAAGATGAGGTTCCCGGGCTTGCAGATCCTGCAGGCGTATGCCGGGGTTATGCAGACTGGCCGGCAGCAGGCTCTGCAGATCACTGGGTGGTGACAGCATAGGGGAGGGGCTCAGGGTGGTGGCGACTATCTGGTTGCCCTGATCCAGTAGCAATACCTCACTGTGGGCAGGCTGTTGCCGGAGGAGCATGGAGTGTAGGGCTCGAATGGCAATATCCAGGGAGAGCACACCGCGAAAGCTATTTTGCTCATAGATGGGGGCGGAGAGTGTCACTATCTTCTCCTGGCTGTTCGCCGCCTCATAGACCGGGCTCCAGTAGGTGAGCCGTTGCGGGTTGTACTTGGGTAACCCCTGCAGGAAGGCCAGGTGTTGTAGTTGGCTGGGGTGGAAGCGGGCCAAAGCCGAGGGGCGCCATGGATAGCGGTTGCTGAAGTGTCGCACCGAGGTGTAGTAGATCTCGCGCACCTCTGGCATGTCGGCCGCGACCTTGGCCAGGTAGGGGTTTAGCATCACGGCCATGGTCAGCTCCCGGCGCAGGCTGGCATCCTGGCGATAATCCCCTTCACCTGTGAGGTTGCCGCGCGGCGTGAGCGGGGGCAGATCCTGGGTGTAGCTGAGCTGTGATTTATCCAGCTCCAGCTCATGCAACAGCGGGAGCGGGCTCTGCCACTGTTGTAGATAGAATTGATTGGCAATCTGGGCTACCCCCTCCAGCGCCATCACACTCTGGCGCAGGGTTTGGGTGATCTGCTGGGATTGTTGATTGGCCTCGTTCGTCAGTTGATGCATGCTGTTCTGCAGGCCGAGCAGCAGTAGGTAGAGTGAGGCACTCAGGGTTAGCAGCAACATGAGCACAGTGCGTTTTTGTCTCACCCGGCCTCCGCTGTCTGGGTTCTGTCTCTTGAGTATAGGAGCCAACGGCGGATCCGGTAGGTTTCAAGTGTTACCTGTATTGGCCCAGCGCTGGACGCGGAATTGTGTGGGTATGGCTCGGCCTGATGGCATGAGCCATGTATACTAAGAGTACTGTACATATTCTCAGGAGTCGTGATGGACGTGGAAACCCTGCTCGATGGTCTCAATGACCGGCAACGGGAGGCGGTCGCCGCCCCGCTGGAAAACCTGTTGGTGCTGGCGGGAGCCGGCTCAGGCAAGACCCGGGTGCTCGTCCATCGCCTCGCCTGGCTGCTGGGGGTGGAGCAGGCTTCCCCCTTCTCCATCCTGGCGGTTACCTTCACCAACAAGGCGGCCGCCGAGATGCGCGGGCGCATTGAGAAGTTGCTGGGGGGCCATCTGGGCTATGGCAACGGCGGCATGTGGATTGGCACTTTCCACGGTATCGCCCACCGCCTGCTGCGGGCCCATCACCTGGATGCCGGGCTGCCCCAGGATTTTCAGATCCTGGATAGTGACGATCAGCTGCGCCTCATCAAGCGGGTGGTTCGTTCCCTGAGTCTCGACGAGAAGCAGTGGACGCCCCGCTCCGTGATGGGCTACATCAACAACAAGAAGGATGATGGGCTGCGCCCCAAAGATATCGAACCCTTCGGTGATGTTACGGCGCGCACCTATCTCAAACTCTACCAGCTCTATCAGGAGACCTGCGATCGGGCCGGTCTGGTGGACTTTGCCGAGCTGCTGCTGCGGGCCCATGAACTCTGGCTGCACAAGCCCCATATCTTGCAGCACTACCAGCAACGCTTCCGCCACATTCTGGTGGACGAATTCCAGGATACCAACGCCATCCAGTACGCCTGGATCCGCATGCTGGCCGGTAACCTGAGCCGGGTCATGATAGTCGGGGACGATGACCAATCCATCTACGGTTGGCGCGGCGCCAAGGTAGAGAACATCAGCCGCTTCCTGAGTGACTACCCGGGTGCGCGCACCATACGTCTGGAGCAGAACTACCGCTCCACCGCCACCATATTGCGCGCCTCCAACCAGTTGATTGCCAACAACGCCGAGCGCTTGGGCAAGGAGCTCTGGACCGAGGGCGTCGAGGGTGAGCCCATCTCCATCTATGCCGCCTATAACGAGATAGACGAGGCGCGTTTTGTGGTGGGGCGCCTCAAGGCCTGGCGGGAGCAGGGGGGCGTGCTCTCCGATTGCGCCATCCTCTACCGCAGCAACGCCCAGTCCCGGATATTGGAAGAGGCGCTGATGCAGGAGCGCCTGCCCTATCGCATCTATGGGGGGCTGCGCTTCTTCGAGCGGCAGGAGATCAAGGATGCCATGGCCTATCTGCGTCTGCTGGGCAACCGGGGCGACGATGCCTCCTTCGAGCGGGTGGTCAACACGCCGACCCGGGGCATAGGTGATCGCACCCTGGGGCTCATCCGCGAGGCCGCCCGGGAGCGGGGGCTCAATCTGTGGCAGGCGGCTTGGGAGCTGTGTGAGCAGAAGGTGCTAGCCGGACGGGCCGCCAGTTCGGTCAGTCAATTTCTGAATCTGGTCAATCGGTTGGAGAGCGACACCAACGAGTTGCCGCTGCATTTGCGAGTCGACAGGGTGATCCGCCAGAGCGGCCTCTGGACCCTCTACGAGGCGGAGAAGAGCGAGAAGGGACAGTCGCGGATCGAGAACCTGGAGGAGCTGGTCAACGCCACGCGTCTGTTCCAGCCCTCCGAGGAGATGAGCGACATGAGCCCGCTCACCGCCTTTGTGGCCCATGCGGCCCTGGAGGCCGGGGAGTCGCAAGCGGACGAATTCGAGGTGGCGGTGCAGTTGATGACACTGCACAGTGCCAAGGGGTTGGAGTTCCCCCTGGTCTGCATGGTGGGGGTGGAGGAGGGCATGTTCCCCAGCCAGCAATCCAGCGAGGAGAGCGGGCGCCTGGAAGAGGAGCGGCGCCTCTGTTATGTGGGTATGACCCGGGCCATGCGCAAGCTCTACATCACCCATGCCGAGAGTCGGCGCCTCTACGGCAAGGAGGTGTACCACAAGCCCAGCCGCTTCCTCAAGGAGCTGCCCAGCGACTGCCTGGAGGAGGTGCGGTTGCGCACCCAGGTGAGCTGGGCCCAGCCGGTGGCCAAGAGCAACCGCTTCAATGCCGAGTTTTCCCAAGAGAGCTTCGAAAGCACAGGCTTTCGCCTGGGGCAGCGGGTGTTGCACAGCAAGTTTGGTGAAGGGACTGTGCTCAACTACGAGGGGGTGGGGCCCCAGAGCCGGATCCAGGTGAACTTCGGTGAGTTGGGCAGCAAGTGGCTGGTGGTCGCCTACGCCCGGTTGCAGGCGCTCTAACCGCGTTCGCCTCCCGGCGTGACGGGCATGGGGGGCTGATGCCCCCCGCTAGCGGCTCGCGCTCAAGGCGCCAGACCGTGTTTCAGGGTATAGATCAGGCTGGCTACCAGCGGTTCGGCCTCCTGCTCCAGATCGAAGGCGTTGGGGTAGTGTAACCACTTGAGGATGAAGCCATCCAGGCTGCAGTGCAGCAGGGTGACGGCACGCTGCAAGTTGATCTCACTGGGTAGCTGGCCGCGGCGGATGGCGTTTTGCAGGGCCTGGCTCAGATCGGCCAGATACTCAGTGTGAAGCTGGGTCATCTGGGCGTGCAGTTTCAGCAGCTCTGAACTCTGGGCGCCCAGGTTGAACAGTATGGTGAACATCTGCTGATGCACCTGAGAGCCGGCGACACTGCGCAGCACAGTGACCAGGAAGAGTTGCAGCTTACCCAGAGGATCGGCCTCTTCGCTATCTATGCTGGCGGCCACTAGATGAGAGAGGGGGAGACAAAGCTCCTGCCACAGCGCGGCGAACAGCTCCTCCTTGTCCTTGAAATGCCAGTAGATGGCGCCGCGAGTCACCCCTGCCGCCTTGGCAATATCCGTCAGACTGGTGCGCGCCAATCCCTGTCGACAAAACAACTCCAGAGCCATACTCATTATGGTGCTGCGAGTGGCTTGTGCCTCTTCCTTGGTTCTTCTGGCCATATCCAATCCAATTGGGTTAAAGAGTGTAAAAATCGCTTACATACATTCATGACTGTATGTATATTGCCATGCGAGTGGCGATACGCCAATTTTAAGTGATCACCATGCAAATAACAGACAGTCCATCGGCTGAAAGAGGCTCGGGTTCCCATGCATAAACATACGCGTACTTACTCTATTGGCTTTGCCTTGCTGGCGAGCCTCCTGCTTACCGCCTGTGGTGAGGAGAAACCCGGTGCCGCCGGTGGCGCCATGCCGCCCGCCGCCGTGGATGTGGTCACCCTGAAATCCGCGCCGCTGCAGCTCACCACAGAGCTGACCGGTCGCACCTCGGCCCTGCGCATCGCCGAAGTGCGCCCCCAGGTCAGCGGCATCATATTGAAGCGTTACTTTACCGAAGGTAGCGATGTAAAGGCAGGGCAACTGCTCTACCAGATCGATCCCGCCAGCTACGAGGCGACGGTGGCCAGTGCCGATGCCGCCCTGGCCAAGGCCGAGGCCAATGAACTGAGCGCGCGGCTGAAGGCCCAGCGTTATGCCGAACTGGTGAAGGTCAAGGCCATCAGCCGTCAGGATTATGATGATGCCCAGGCCAGCTGGAAGCAGCAGCAGGCCGAGATTGCCGCCGCCAAGGCCAGCCTCAAGAGTGCGAAGATCAATCTGGCCTACACCCGGGTCACCGCCCCCATCTCCGGTCGCATCGGCAAGTCAGCCGTCACCGAAGGGGCGCTGGTCACCGCCCAGCAGGCCAATAACCTCACCACCATTCAACAGCTGGATCCCATCTATGTGGATGTGCACCAATCAGCCGCCGATCTGCTGCGCCTGAAGCAACAGCTGGCCAGTGGCAAGCTGGAGACCAACCGGCAAAAAGCCGCTCTGGTCCACTTCCGGCTGGAAGATGGCAGCGACTATCCTCATGCAGGAACCCTGCAGTTCTCCGATGTGACCGTGGATGAAACCACCGGCATGGTCAACCTGCGGGTGCTGGTGCCCAACCCTGACAAACTGCTGATGCCTGGGCTCTTCATGCGCGCCCAACTGCAGGAGGGGGAACGCAGCAACGGCCTGCTGGTACCGCAGACCGCCGTAAGCCGCACCCCCAATGGTGGCGCCAGCGTGTTGCTGGTCAATGCCGAACAAAAGGTGGAAGCGCGCACCGTACAGGTGAGCCGCGTGGTCAAGGATAGCTGGCTGGTAGAGTCCGGTCTGGCCGCCGGAGACAGGGTCATAGTCGCCGGTCTGCAGAAGGTCAAACCCGGTGCCGTGGTGAAAGCCAGCGAACAGGGCAGCGCCGCCCCCGCCTCCCAGCAACCACCCGCTAACAAGTAAGACGGAGTAAGCGCCTCATGGCCAGATTTTTCATAGACAGACCCATCTTCGCCTGGGTTATCGCGCTGGTGATCATGCTTGCCGGTGGCTTGTCCATCATGAAGCTGCCGATCTCCCAGTACCCGACCATAGCCCCCCCTGCCGTGGCCATCTCTGCCAGCTACCCGGGTGCCTCTGCCAAGACGGTAGAAGACTCGGTGACCCAGATCATAGAGCAGAATATGACGGGGCTGGATCACCTGCTCTACATGTCCTCCCAGAGTGACTCGGCCGGTAACGTCTCTGTCTCCCTCACCTTCATGCCGGGCACCAATCCGGATATCGCCCAGGTGCAGGTGCAGAACAAGCTGCAACAAGCCACCACCCAGCTGCCGCAAATCGTGCAGCAGCAGGGGATCAAGGTACAGAAGACCTCCAGCAGCTTTTTGATGGTGGTGAGCTTCATCTCCACCGATGGCAGCATGGGTAACGACGATCTGGCCGACTATGTGGTGGCCAATATCAAGGAACCCCTGAGCCGCCTCGATGGCGTGGGCGAGATCCAGCTGTTCGGTAGCCAGTACGCCATGCGCGTCTGGCTGGATCCCAACAAGCTCAACAGCTATCAACTGACCCCCGCCGATATCCAGACCGCCATCAAGGCCCAGAACGCCCAGATAGCCCTGGGCAAGCTCGGCGGCACACCATCGGTCAGCGATCAGCAATTTACTGCCACCATCATGGGACAAAGCCGCCTCTCCACCCCCGAGCAGTTCGGTAATGTGCTGCTGCGGGTGAATCAGGATGGATCCAAGATCCGCCTCAAGGATGTGGCACGCATCGAGCTGGCGGGCGAGAACTTCGACGCCGAGGCCAAGTACAACGGTCAGGCCACTGCCGCCTTCGCCATCAAGCTGGCCACCGGCGCCAACGCGCTGGATACCGCCGAGAAGGTGAAGGCCAAGATCGACTCGCTCTCCCCCTACTTCCCCAGCAATATGAAGGTGGTCTACCCCTACGACACCACCCCCTTTGTGCAGATCTCCATCGAGGAGGTGGTGCAGACGCTGTTCGAGGCCGTGATCCTGGTCTTCTGCGTCATGTACCTCTTCTTGCAGAACTTCCGCGCCACCCTGATCCCCACCATTGCCGTGCCCGTGGTACTGCTGGGCACCTTCGGCGTGATGGCGGCGTTTGGCTTCTCCATCAACACCCTGACCATGTTCGGCATGGTGCTGGCCATAGGCCTCTTGGTGGATGACGCCATAGTGGTGGTGGAGAACGTGGAGCGACTGATGAGCGAGGAGGGTCTCTCGCCACTGGAGGCCACCCGCAAGTCCATGGATCAGATCACCGGCGCCCTGGTGGGGATAGCCCTGGTGCTCTCGGCGGTCTTTGTGCCCATGGCCTTCTTCGGCGGCTCCACCGGTGCCATCTATCGCCAGTTCTCCCTGACTATCGTCTCGGCCATGGTGCTCTCTGTCATGGTGGCCCTGATCCTGACACCCGCCCTGTGCGCCACCTTGCTCAAACCCGTCAAACATGGCGAGTTTGGTGCCAAGCGCGGCTTCTTCGGCTGGTTTAACCGGGCCTTTGATGCCAGTGCCAACCGCTATCAAAGCGGCGTGCGCAAGGTGGTCAAACGCGGCGTGCGTTATGGCCTCATCTATCTGGTACTGGTGGCGGTACTGGGCGTGCTCTTTATGCGCCTGCCCACCTCCTTTGTGCCGGAAGAGGATCAGGGGGTATTGATGTCCATGGTGCAGCTGCCGGTTGGCGCCACCAAGGAGCGTACCGAGAAGGTACTGGCCCAGATGCGCGACTACTTCTTGCAAAACGAGAAGGAGAATGTGGAGTCGGTACTGACGGTGGCGGGCTTTAGCTTCGCCGGTCGCGGTCAGAACAGCGGCATGGCCTTTATCAAGCTCAAGCACTGGGATGAACGCAAAGGGGCCGAGCATAGCGCCAATGCCATCATAGGCCGCGCCATGGGCTTCCTGTTCAGCATCAAGGAGGCCCAGGTCTTCGCCTTCAACCTCCCCGCCATTCCGGAGCTGGGTACGGCCACCGGTTTTGACTTCTTCTTGCAGGATCGCGGCGGTGTGGGCCACGAGCAACTGATGGCGGCGCGTAACCAGCTGCTAGGCATGGCCGCCCAGAACCCCAATCTGGTGCGGGTCCGCCCCAACGGCATGGAAGATGCGCCCCAGTTCAATGTGAAGATCGACTACGAAAAGGCGATGGCCCAGGGACTCTCCATCAGCGACATCAACAGCACCCTCTCCACCGCCTGGGGTTCATCCTATGTGGATGACTTTATCGACCGTAACCGGGTGAAGAAGGTCTATCTGCAGGCCGATGCTCCCTTCCGCATGAACCCCGAAGATCTGAACCGCTGGTATGTGCGCAACAGCGCCGGCACCATGGTCCCCTTCTCGGCCTTTGCCAGCACAGACTGGAGCTTCGGCTCACCGCGTCTGGAGCGCTATAACGGCGTACCGGCCATGGAAATCGTCGGCGAGGCAGCCCCAGGCAAGAGTACCGGTGAGGCCATGGCCGCCATCGAGCAGATCGTCAAGACCCTGCCGGATGGCATCGGCATAGAGTGGACCGGCCTCTCCTTCCAGGAGCGGCAGGCGGGTTCCCAGGCTCCGGCCCTGTATGCCATCTCCTTGCTGGTGGTGTTCCTGTCGCTGGCGGCGCTGTATGAGAGCTGGAGCGTCCCCTTCTCCGTCATGCTGGTAGTCCCGCTGGGGGTCTTGGGCGCCGTACTGGCCACCGTGCTACGCGGCTTGGAGAATGACGTCTACTTCCAGGTGGGGCTGCTGACCACCATAGGCCTCTCGGCCAAGAACGCCATCTTGATCGTCGAGTTTGCCAAGGAGCTCTATGAGCAGGGCAAGGGGCTCACCGAGTCGGTGGTGGAAGCGGCGCGCCTGCGTCTGCGCCCCATCCTCATGACCTCGCTGGCCTTTATCCTTGGCGTGCTGCCGCTGGCCACCAGTTCGGGCGCCGGTGCCAGCAGCCGTATCGCCATCGGCACCGGCGTCATCGGCGGCATGGTGAGTGCCACCGTACTGGCCATCTTCTTCGTGCCCCTCTTCTTCGTGCTGGTGATGCACTACTTCACCAAACATAAGCACCGCGAAGAACGAGCTACGCACCACAGCCAATTGGAGACCCATCATCATGACTAAGCGTCTATTGGCCGTGACCCTGGGCCTGCTGCTGGGCGGCTGTTCCCTGGCCCCCGACTACCAGCGCCCGGCCACACCGGCTGGCGCCAGCTGGCAGGCCAGCACTGATGTCACCACCACCCGTGGCTGGAAGGGCACCTTTAGCGATCCCCAGCTGCAGCAACTCATTACCCTGGCGCTGAGCAATAACCGGGATCTGCGTATCGCGGCGCTGAATGTGCAGAGCTACGAGGCCAGATACCGCATCCAGCGGGCGGCCCAACTGCCCACCGTCGGCGTCGATGGCTCCGGCAGCCGTCAGCAGACGGCCGGAGATATCAATGGCAGCGGCCGCGAGCAGATTGGCTCCCAATATGCCGCCAATGTGGGCATCACCGCCTATGAACTGGATTTCTTCGGCCGCATCCAGAGCCTTAAGGATCAGGCTCTGGAGAACTATCTGGCCCAGCAGGAGAGCCAGCGCAGCACCCATATCGCCCTGGTGGCCTCGGTGGCCAACGCCTACCTGACCCTGCTGGCGGATCAGGATCTGCTGACCCTGAGCCAGCAGACCCTGCAGACCGAGCAGGAGAGCTACGAGCTGACCAGCAAGAAGTTCAATCTGGGCGCCGCCTCCGATATGGAGCTGGCCCAGGGCAAGACCACACTGGAGAGCGCCAGGGTCAGCCAGGCCCAATACCAGCGTCAGGTGGCCCAGGACAAGAACGCCCTGATGCTGCTGATAGGCGGCAACCTGCCTGCCGGGCTGCAGCAGACCCGAGCGCTCGACGACGTGGCCCTCACCCCCGTTCCGGTGGGGGCGCCATCGAGCCTGCTGCAACAGCGGCCCGATGTGCTGGCCGCCGAGCATAGCCTCAAGGCCGCCAACGCCAATATCGGCGCGGCGCGGGCCGCCTTCTTCCCCACCATCACCCTCACCGCCACCGCCGGCAGCGCCAGCAACGAGCTGAGCTCGCTGTTTGACAGTGGCAACGGCACCTGGCTGTTTATGCCCAAGCTGAGCCTGCCCATCTTCGATGGCGGTAAACGCACCGCCGATCTGGATGTGGCCGAGATCGAGGCCAAGAAAGCGGTGGCCAGCTACGAACAGAGTATCCAGAGCGCCTTTCGCGAAGTGGCCGATGGTCTGGTGGCCCAGCAGAGCTATCAGCAGCAGCTTGCCGCCCAGCAAGCCCTGGTGGAGGCCAACCAGCGTTACTTCGATCTGGCCGAGAAACGCTACCAGCAAGGGGTGGACAGCTACCTGACCCGCCTCGACGCCCAGCGCTCCCTGTTCAGCGCCCAGCAGAGCCTGATCGCCACCCGCCTCGCCCTGCTCGGCAACGAGGTCAACCTCTATAAGGCCATAGGCGGAGGCTGGCAGGAGTAAGCCGCTAATCGTGCCCTCTATTGCGCCAGTGTCTGAGGCAACTCAGCGCTGGCGCAAATTTTTCAATAAATCAGATAGTTACTCTTTTCGTTTTGCGCCCCTGATCCGCCATTCCAGATATCCAACCTCCTAACCCCGTCCCGCCAGAGCATTCCATATCCCCCAGACGAATCAGGGATTTTCAACTGACCCCAAGGCGGGTAGCATAGAGACTCAATAATGCCAGCTGTCAGAGTCGGCAACCCCCAGCGTGAGCTCAATGACACAGCCATGCGGTAGCCATGGCCACGCCCAGGCGGCTTTTACGCCGTTATCCCCAAGCCAACAGAAAGCCAGCAACATCCCTCCCCTTTTCAAGGGGAGGGCTTGGGTGGGGTCAGGTGGGTGAAGCGGCAAAAGCCAGGGTGAGAAAACTGTTCGGGGCGAAGATGTCTTCCGTCGTCATCCCCGTGAAAACGGGGATCCAGGCAATCATTGCAGATTAAGACGCTCAAGTTCCCGAGCTTATGGGGATTTGTTCCGGATAAGAAATTGTTAGATTCCTAAGCTCCTACTAAGTCGGGATATCATATAGAACCATGGATAAAAGTATCGAAAACATCATCAATCTGCCTTGGCTGGAGTCAATAAGGAAGATGGAAAAGCAATTGAGCCTGACTGCTTCAGTGTTTCAGGAATCTGAAACAATGCGAACAATAAGAAAGCTCAGTGAAACAACAAGGCTGGCATCTTTGGCTTTTAACGAATCAGAGTTAATAAAATCCGCTCGGGTTGCAGTCGACAGTAGCAGACTCGCTTCGCTTGCTTTCCACGAATCTGATGCCATGAAGTCTATTAGGCAATTGACAGAATCAAGTCGGCTGGCAACGGTAGCTCTACAACAATCGGATGCTATGAGGTCTTTTAAGGCTGTAGCTGAATCAGCCCGGCTATTCTCTCTGGCATTTCAGCAGTCTGATATTGCGAAGCAGCTGCAAAATTTTGAAAAAACAAGTCAGCTTGCATCAATTGCCTTGCAGCAATCTGAAGCATTTAAGCAAATATCTCAATTTAGTAACTTGGCGTCATTTAAAGCTTTAGCCAGCCTAGATAACAGCCCATTTCCCCAAAGTGCAACCTTGGCCTTCGCATCGGAAATGGGCAAGATCAATATAATAGATGAATCTCTTAAAGAGATAGATGCTCAAATAAGCGCAGAGATATATTCACAAACAGACTTTAATGCGCTATCTGACAAAACTAAGAGTATCTTGCTCTATTTATACCACTATTATTTTTTGCCGATTTTACTCAGTTACTTATCTGCTTACATGATGACCAACGCAGTTGAAGCAAGAAAAGAGCTAAAGTCTATATCTACGCCTACTGAGGTCAGACAATTTACTCGCGCACCTAACCACAATTTTGATCGATCCTCGTTAAAAGGATTTCGTGTCACAATAGTACAATCTCTTCATTTTAGAGAAGGTCCGAGTATGAAATCTGAAATAATAACGACCTTGCCAATTGGTTCGTTAGTCGAGGTAATAGATAAGTCACACCGCTCATGGCTTTTAGTCGAAGTAGAGATCGACGGAGTGCTTGAGCAGGGCTGGGTGTCGAGACGCTATACAGCATATTTTAAATGAATCTAAAAAAAGCCTAAATGGACACCCACTCTCACCAAACGCTAAAAAAGCACCTATCGGGGCCAGCCTAATGATGTTTGAACCAAACAGGACACTCACTCGCATCAAGGGCGAGAGGAACACTCATCGCTACAGAAGAACAAATTACTGCCAATGATGAAATCATCCTAAAATTGCTATGAGTTACTTATTTTAAATTGATTACACATTCGCTAATGCGCCCTACGCGAGCTTGAGCCGGACGCTCTATGCAGTCTTACTATTTAACACATTGAAATGCATATATGAATAAAATTAGCCACATTAAATCAATATTGATATCTACACTAGGCGGTTTTCTAGCCGTCGCCATTTCCCTAGTAGGATGTTTGTTAGCATGGTCTTGGATCTATTATTGGATTAGTGGCCATATATATAATATATGGCTCGAACCAGTGACTTATCTTTCCGGGACTATTTTACCCTCACTGGTTTGCTTTTATCTGTTAGCCAGATTGCTGGCAAAACATTCTGGGCGCTATTTTTTTCTCTATCTATTACCCATGTTTTTGTTAAGCCTAGTAATATTATGCTCTAGTAAACCATGGCACCCACTTATTCATAATCTTTTAATACTATTTAGTATGGTTATTGGTGCAACATTTGGGCTTTGGCATACCGATCATTTGAGTGACAAAGCCACTATTCCTGAAGCAAACATCCACCAGTAACACGCCATCATCTGATAGATTAAGCGGCATTCCGTCTTTCTGCGTGAAGGGCTTTCTTTATCACCATAGTACTAGTTGTTGTGACCTGAATTTCACTCCGAGTTGATGTGTCAGCTCAAATTTCAACCATCTGGAAAGGTAACTTTATCATGAAATTTTCAACCTTCTCGGCTGTTGCTGTAAGCATGGCCCTCATTCTCACCGGGTGTGCTTCTGTAGATATGGCCTCCCAATCTGATTCCGCAAAAGCAAAAGAGTTTGCCCCACCCAGCCAAGGCAATGCGGGCTTGTATGTATATCGTGACAGCTTTGTTGGCAAGGCGCTAAAAAAGGACATTTGGGTTGATGGTAAATGTGTCGGGGAAAGTGCTCCTGACGTCTTTTTCTATACTGAAGTTGAAAGTGGAAAAACACACACCATTGATACCGAATCTGAATTCTCACCAAACAAATTAGAAATGATGTTTGAACCAGGAAAAAATTACTTCGTCCGGCAATATATCAAGATGGGCGTGTTTGTCGGGGGAGCAGGAGTAGAGAAAATCCCTGAAGAGCAAGGCAAAAAAGATGTAGCAAAATTGAACATGGCGAAACCTGGCAAGTGTAGCCAAACGAAATAATTGTCACTCTACAGGAGGGGGCACTCATCAGTTTTATTATTAGATGGATGCCCTCTGCTCTTTCTTCCTACATTGACAATTGTGGAGACTGTTACAAAGACAAATAGTTAGAGCAGAGTCTCAAAAACATCAAAAAGGACACCCACTCTCCTAAATACTGAAAAGGCCCTACTCATAGTTTCGGCGTTTTTCAAGATAGTTGTCGCGTAAACCTGTTTTAAGCCGCCTGTTTTTGCTCTGGTTCGGGCCGCTCCGGATTTAGCATCACCGCACCGATAGGCGCCCAGTTTCTCGTTGTTCGGCTCCACCTGGTTGGATGTCGCGCTCGGGCCGCCTGATACACCGCATCCCGTTTTGCCAGCAGCGCTTTATCTTCACCCCGATGCCGCTCGCTTGGTGTGACAAAGCGGATACGGCTATGCCGGTGCTCTTCGTTATACCAAGTCATAAAGTCGCGCACCCACTCCCTGGCCGCTTCCAGACTGGCAAAGCCGTCTGATGGCCACTGCGGACAGTACTTCAGCGTCCGGAACAATGACTCCGAGTACGGATTATCGTTGCTGACCCGAGGCCGTCCCCGCGAGGGCGTGACACCCAGGTCATACATCTTGGTCAACAGCGTGACCGACTTCATTGGCGCGCCGTTGTCCGAGTGCAAGACCAGCGGCTGCTTCCAGCACTGCTCGCGGATGACGCTCCGTTGCAGCAACGCCGCCGCGTGTTCACCGCACTCTTGCTCATGCACTTCCCAGCCCACCCCTTTGCGGCTGTAGATGTCCTCTATCAGATAGAGGTAGTAATACTGGCCGCGGACGAGTGACGGCAAGTAGGTGATATCCCAAGACCACACTTGATTGGGTCCGGTCGCGGTATGGCTGGTTGGTACCGGCACATGACGCGGTGGCTGGCTCCGGCCACGCCTGTGCTGCTGGTCAGCCGCCCGCAAGATGCGATAGAAGCTCGACTCACTGGCCAAGTAACGCCCCTGATCGGCCAGCCGTGGCACGATTTGACTCGGTGGCAACGAGGCGAACTCCTGGCCATTGCAGACGTCCAGCACGGCCTGCCGCTCCTCTGGACTCAAGGCATGGGCTGGCGTAGGGCGAACCGCATCCGGTCGCCCATCGGCACTCAGCTCAGGCTCGGCCAACCAGCGCTGGAGCGTGCGAAGACTCAGCCCCAACACCTCGGCCGCTGGATGCTTGCGGGCGCCAGCTTCAAGCGCTTCGCGCCACCATGCAACGTATTGCTGCCGCTCTGGCAACGAGGTCAATCGGCCTCGTCGACGCTGCTCCAGTAGGCATCGAGCTTTTTTTGCAATATCAGCAGAGCTGCCGCCTCGGCCAGGGCTTTGTCTTTGCGCCGCAGCTCCTGCTCCAATTGCCGGATACGCTTCTTGTCGGCTTTGGCTTGCACTTTATCCGCCTGTTGTTGGGCGCGAGCGGACTGCTGGCCTTGGACACACGCCTCTCGCCACGCCTGTATCTGCTCTGGGTAAAGGCCTTTTCGGCGACAATACTCGCTGAGTTCAATCTCCGAAAGGGCAGCCGTTTCCAGCACGGTTGCGAACTTGGCCTCGGCAGGCCATTCATCGGTCAGTTTGTTGTCCCCTGGCACAGGAGCTCCTCCGGCTTTGGCTTGTTTGCGCCAATTATACAGAGTGACTTCGCTGATGTTTTCCTGACGAGCCAACTCGGCCACAGACAGATTGATGGGAGGCAACAGCTTCTTGAGTAAAGCAGCCTTACGTTCATTTGAATAACGAGCCATTCGACACTCTTTATCCGCCCCGGTCTTCACTTTTAAATGGTTCAGGTCAGGCGACAACTATTCTGACACCGGGGGGTTTCACCAAGCCGACAGTACAGGGCCTAAAGGGACACCCACTCTGAGGTACTGCTGAGGTACTGAGGTACTGCTGAGGTACTGAGGTACTGAGGTACTGCTGAGGTACTGAGGTACTGAGGTAAAGGGACACCCACTCTCACCAAATGCTAAAAAGGCCCTACTCGCAGTTTCACCAAGCCTACAGCAAAAGAAATAGGTTTATTTGTACCTGATATTGTTTTTTGGGGTGAACAAAACGGCGGGGTTATGTCGGCGTGGGTGCATACGCATAGTAAGAAGGTATACGCCCATGACCCAATGAGCTCTGGTTAATATCAGCAGGTGAGTAGACTGCTGTCAGCTCGGTCTTAGCAAACTGCCTCTGACACTCTGCCGGCTCGTGAGTCTGGCAAAAGCGCTGGCGCCAGTGACCAGCCCGATAACTGTGCCGCGTGAGAGCTGCTTTAGTGCCAAGTTCGACAGGAAACTGCGCCGCTCAATCCCCAGACGGGACAAGATTGGCGGCTCATCAGCGGCAATCGCGCCGCGCTTATCATAACGCCGTACTCTGCCTGTCCAGTCGAGTAACAACAGGTAATCCTGGAGGGTATAGGGCAGACAATCGGGCTCTGGATGAGCGCTTCTGGCAAATGGCAATAACCAGGGATGATCCGCTTCCGGCTGTGGTGCGCTGGACTCCACCAACCGTTGATGGATGGAAACATCCGCCGATTCTTCCGGTGTGGCAACCAGGCTGGCGCGTAGCGGATTAAGGTCCACATAGATCATACAAGCCAGGAGCCCCTCCTTATCCAGTATGGCTTGGGATTTAAAACGCCCTTCCCAGAAGCGGCCCTTGCAGCCGTCTTCAATATTGGCTTGGCGTGCAATATGTTCGTTCAGGCAACGCATATACCAGGAGACATCGCAAAGTCGCTGGCGCCACAGGGCAAGCAGTTTCTCTACCTGCTCGTTTTGAGGTGCTACCGTTTGGCTGTTTTGCCAGCATTTGACCATGTCAGGCACACGAAACAGTCGGCCCCAGCGGGAGATAACCTCGTCATGGCTCAGAGATAACGCCTTGTCGTGATTGATATGCAGCACCAGATGGTAATGGTTGGACATCACCGCATAGGCGCACAGCTCTATGGTGAACACCTCTGCCAGCAGAGCTAGCCGAGCCAGCACCCAGCCTTTGCGATGACTGTAATCCTTGCCGGTCAAGGCATCCTCCCCACACAGGAAGGCGCGGCGCACACAACGGCCAATGCAGTGATAGTTAGGCGTGGAGGATGGGCAAATCAGCTGGCTGCGAGGTAGGGTCATCATCTACTCCTACAGAACTATCCTATGCAAAGTGTAGGCACTGTTTTTATATACAGCAAGCTGAGGTGGGTGTCCCGTTCTTACTCCTCTCCCGTTCTTACTCCTCCCGTTCTTACTCCAGAGCCCAAGGGCCAAACCTCACCCCGGCCCTCCCTTGAAAACAGGGGAGGGAGCAAAGCAACAGCATAGCGAGCTTCGCTTGCTCCCATCTTGGCTTTAAATGGCACTGCTTGCGGCGGCCCGAACGCCGGGGCCAAGGCTCGTTCGTCGGGCCGATTGGTACGGCGGTAAATTAGCGGCCTATGTAATGACCTAGCCCTTTCGCGGTGAGCGTAAGTCGGGCAGGAATACGGTGATCAGTCCCATTAGCGGCAGCCAGGCGCAGATCTCGTAGACGGTGCGGATGCCGTAGTGGTCAGCCAGGTTGCCCAGTATGGCGGCGCCCACCCCGGCTATGCCGAAGGCAAAGCCGAAGAAGAGACCGGAGACGGCGCCGACCTTGCCGGGCAGCAGTTCCTGGGCGTAGACCACTATGGCCGAGAAGGCCGAGGCCAGGATGAAGCCGATGATGAAGGAGAGCACTGTCGTCCAGAATAGATCGGCGTGAGGCAGCAGCAGGGTGAAGGGGGTGACGCCCAGGATGGAGAACCAGATCACCTGCTTGCGGCCGATGCGATCGCCTATGGGGCCGCCCAGCACGGTACCGGCGGCCACGCCGAACAGAAAGACGAAGAGGTGCAGTTGGGCCGAGCGGGCGCTGACGCCGAACTGTTCCATCAGGTAGAAGGTGTAGTAGCTGGTGAGGCTGGCCAGGTAGAAGTATTTGGAGGTGATGAGCAGCAGCAGTACCCCTATGGTCATGGCGATGCGGCCTCTGGGCAGCGGGTTGGCCGGGCGCAGCCCCCCCTTGGGCTTGTTGCGCTGCTGGTGGCTGTACCATTGCCCCACTTTATAGAGCACGCCCATGGCCACCAGGGCCAGCACCGAGAACCAGGCCAGGCTGCCTTGGCCCAGCGGTAGCACTATTAGCGCTGCCAGCAGGGGGCCCATGGCGGTGCCGCCATTGCCGCCTACCTGGAAGATGGATTGGGCCAGACCATGACGGCCCCCTGAGGCCATCCGCGCCACCCGGGAGGATTCGGGGTGGAAGATGGAGGAGCCTATCCCCACCACGGCGGCACCCAGCAACAGCAGGGGGAAGGTGGGCGCGCAGGAGAGCAGGATCAGCCCCACCAGAGTAAATCCCATGCCCACCACCAGCGAGTAGGGTTGCGGGTGTTTGTCGGTATAGAGACCCACCAAGGGCTGCAGCAGCGAGGCGGTACTCTGGTAGGTGAGGGTCAGCAGGCCTATCTGGGTGAAGTTGAGATCGTAGTTGCCCTTGAGCAGGGGGTAGATGGCGATGATCAACGACTGCAGCAAATCGTTGAGGAAGTGCGACAGGCTGATGGCGCCGAGGACCTTGTAGCGGGTCTCCCCGATCGTTTGAGCGGGAGCGGCAAGCGTGGATGACATGGTGAACCTCTGACTGGTGTGATCTTGAGCATAGTATCAGGTTCAGATTTGCCCCTCGTGCTACTATGCGGCAATTATCATCGCAAAAAGGGCAGAGTGATGCTGGTATCCGGAATTGCGCATCGGCAGGACGCTGGCCTGGCACCCGTGGTGGCTCGGGCTTTCGATCGCGGGCCGGGTGTCGAAGCACCGCGTCACCGCCATCCGACCGCCCAGCTGCTCTATGCGGTGAAGGGGGTCATGCTGGTGGAGACTGACGAGGGGCAGTGGATAGTGCCGCCGACGCGCGCCATCTGGGTGCCCATTGGCGTCTGGCACCGCACCCTCATGCTCGGCGAGGTGCTGATGCGCACCGTCTATATCCGGCAGGAGAAGCTGGCGGGTCTGCCCACCGAGTGCTGTGTGGTCGGCGTCTCGCCCCTACTACGCGAACTGATCCTCGCCGCCATTTCGTTGCCGCTCGACTATGATGAAACGGGGCGTGATGGTCACCTGGTGCAGCTCCTGCTGGACGAGATCCAGCGTATGCCGAGTCTGGCGCTCTCCGTGCCCGAGCCCACCTCGCCCAACTTGCAGCGTCTGTGTCGGGCGCTGCGTGAGCAGCCCGATGAGGGGCGACCGCTGGTGGAGTGGGCGGCCGAGCTGGCGATGGATGTGCGCACCCTGCAACGCCGCTTCATGCGCGAGACCGGGCTGACGGTGGGACAGTGGCGGCGCCAGTGCCGCCTTTTGCTGGCCTGCGAACGGCTGGCGCGGGGCGAGTCTGTGCTGGAGGTGGCGCTGGCGTTGGGTTATGCCAGCCCCAGCGCCTTTAGCGCCATGTTCAAGCGCGAGCTGGGTGTCCCTCCCAGCCTGTTTTATCGTTAACGGGAGTCGGATCTCTTTTGGTTAGTTGAGTCGAGGTGCTATGCAGATCACGAGATCACTGCCTTTACTGGATGAAATATTGGTGCCCTGGCAAGAGTGCTTGGGCGCGGACTATGTCGGCTACCGCAATCACCTCTATCGCATGTTGCACTACTGCTTCTATCTGGGGATGCCGACAGGGGAGGATAGGCAGAAGCTGATCATAGCCGCGGCGTTTCATGACTTGGGGATCTGGAGTGCCCATACGCTTGATTATTTACCCCCCTCCATCGAGCTGGCTCGTCGTTACCTGCGCGAACAGGGGTTGTGGCACTGGGGGGAAGAGATAGCCCTGATGATCGACATGCACCATAAGGTGACCCCCTATCGCGGTGTGCATGCCCCCTTGGTGGAGTTGTTCCGGCAGGGGGATCGGGTGGATTTTTCCTGGGGGCTGTGCCGTTGCGGCGTGTCGGCTGAGTATGTCGCCGCGGTGAAGGCGGCCTTCCCCAATGCCGGATTTCATAAGTGCCTGGCCAAGCTGGCCTGGCAGCAGTTGAAACGGGCGCCGTTTAATCCGGCACCCATGATGAAGTGGTGATCTCGGGCACCATAAGGGATTTAAAATCCCTTGTGGTGTTTACCACTTCACCATCACATGGCGGGCGCAGGTGTACTCCTCCAGGCCATACATGGACATATCCTTGCCGTAACCGGATTGCTTCATGCCGCCGTGGGGCATTTCTGTCGTCAGCATGAAGTGGGTGTTGATCCAGGTGCAGCCATACTGCAGGGCGGCTGCACCGGACATGGCGCGGCTGACATCCTGGGTCCAGATGGAGGAGGCGAGGCCATACTCGGAGTCATTGGCAAAGGCGATGGCCTGTTCGAAATCATCGACCGGGGTGATGGAGACCACGGGGCCGAACACCTCTTTTTGCACGATTTCATCCTCCTGGTGGGCGCCGGCGATCAGCGTCGGCTCGAAGAAGTAGCCTGGGCCTGCACCCGGCTTGCCGCCTGTGATGATTTCAATATGCGATTGGGCGCGAGCCCGCTCCACAAAGCCGGCGACTCTATCCCGGTGGGCGCCATAAATCAGCGGGCCCAGCTCTGTGGTCGGGTCATCTTGTAATCCCATCTTGATAGTGCTGACGGCACTGCCCAGGTCGGCGACCAGTTTGTCGTAGATCCCCTTCTGGGCGTAGATGCGGCAGGCGGCGGTGCAGTCTTGCCCCGCATTGTAGAAGCCGAAGGTGCGGATACCGGCTACCACCTCGTCGAGGTTGGCGTCATCGAGGACGATCACCGGCGCCTTGCCGCCCAACTCCATGTGGGTGCGTTTCATGGTCTGGGAGGCGATCTCCACCAGTTTGCGCCCTGTGGCGATGGAGCCGGTCAGGGAGACCATACGCACGCGTGGGTGGCTGACCAGCGGCATGCCCACCTCGCCACCTCGGCCATGCACTATATTCACCACGCCCGGCGGCAGCAGCTCGGCCAGCAGTTCGCCCAGCGCCAGTGTGGTCAGCGGTGTAACTTCCGAGGGTTTGAGCACCACGGTATTGCCTGCCGCCAGGGCGGGCCCCAGCTTCCAGGCTGCCATCATCAGCGGGTAGTTCCAGGGAGCGATAGAGGCCACGACGCCCAGCGGGTCGCGGCGGATCATGGAGGTGAAACCAGGCAGGTACTCTCCGGCCGCCGACCCGCCCAGGCAGCGACAGGCCCCGGCGAAGAAGCGGAAGGTGTCGGCTATGGCCGGGATCTCGTCATTTAACGCGGCGCTGTAGGGCTTGCCGCAGTTGAGGGATTCCAGACGGGCGAAGTGTTCTCCCTTGGCTTCGATGGCATCGGCTATGGCCAGCAGGCGGGCGGCGCGCTCCCGAGGCGGCGTGGCGGCCCAGCCCAGAAAGGCGGCATCGGCGGCCGCTACCGCCGCCATGACCTGCTCCGGGCTGGCTTCGGCTATGGCGATCAGCTCACTACCGGTGGCGGGGTTCATCACCGGGATCGCGGCACCTGTCCCCGGGGTTAGTTGACCGTTGATCAGAAGTTGGGTCTGCATCTTATTCGCTCCAGTATCCATATCCATGCCTCTAAATGGTGGGCGATGGCTCTGCGCTCCGATGTGGAGCAGTGGCATGAGATCGCCTCTTGATTATGGAAACTATCCAAGGGCTGTGCCAAGAGTCGGCTTTAGGGTCATAAGCGGGCGCCATACGCCATGGATGCTGGAACGTCGTGAGGCTGAAGAGGAGTGATGCTTCGTTACCACAAAGAGAGTGCTTGATGGTTAATAGATTGATTTATAGACTTAAATATCCTGTTTGATGCCAAGAGGCGGGATGAGCAAGGGCATCTCATCTGGCTACTCTGTGGTATGGTCAGATTGGGGTGAACGGCCTAGGGGCGGCGAGGGGTGCATCATTTCTGTGCATGCCGCTGGCGATGCACCGCTATGGTGCTGGTGGCTGACGATCGGGTCAGTATGATTATGAGGAGAGCAGAAATGAATCAGGGGCTGAAGGCCCCCGATCTCTGATATCACACGGCTTACAGCTGCCAGCGGCGGTGTTGAATGGCCCGCAAAGAGAGGTTGCAGTTCTCCATCTCCCGGCTCATGGTGGGAACATACTCCTGCAGCATATGGTCAACACCGAGCACCAACTTCTCTTTGACTGAGACAATGGGCTCTTTCCAGGCATGTTTGCAGGCGTGCTCAGGGATCAGTAATAACCGATACTCTTGCAGCAGCGCATCCGGCCAACGTTCCAGTACCAGAGCGTGACAGTCGAGATAGGCGTCCAGCGGCCCACGGACAAACAGGAACTTCACCTCTGCCAGATCCCGCTGACTCAGCGCCTGATCGTGAATTTGGCAGGTCTGCTGACGTCCATTCCGGATGTTTTGGAACAGACCCCGTTGCCGACACTCGACAATCCGGTACCAAGGTAGTGGGTCAGCTTCGGCATACCCATCCAACTCCCGTTGCAACCACTGCTTCAGGCTGAGTTCGAGGGTGGTTTGGTGCAGCCATTTCAGGCGTTCTACCAGTTCACCGCATTGGATGGTTGATACAGTACCCATAAGATCATCCTCCTCTCCTTTAACAAGTATGGTTGCAGCCGAGACAATGGTCGTTGTGACTCATTGACGGTGGTCAAAGTTTAGTCGAAAAACAGGCTTCTTGCTGTCTCTCGCGGGGGTGGTATCCCGTTGTTTGACCCGTTGGTCCCACCTGGTTCCCCTCTCGCCTCTGTGTCTGTGGTGAATTCGCCTCCTCATATGCCGTTGGTGTTCGTGGTCGCATCGCTCTACAATAGCCGCCCTATGATCCCCGCCTTCGACGAGTTGCCTACGGGCACATATCTGCCTTCGTCACCCACACCTTTGCAGGTGTTACGGGAGGTGTTTGGTTATCAGGAGTTTCGCCCAGGACAAGATAGGGTTGTGGAGCACCTGATAGCAGGCCGGGACGGCTTAGTGATCATGCCGACAGGGGGCGGTAAGTCACTCTGCTATCAGATCCCCGCATTAGTTAGACCGGGTTTAGCGGTAATAGTTTCACCACTCATTGCTTTAATGAAAGATCAGGTGGATGCCCTGCGTGCTAACGGGGTGGCGGCCGCCTGTATCAACTCCTCCTTGCCGCGCGAAGAGCTCTACACCATCTACAACCAGTTGCGACAGGGTGAACTCAAGCTGCTCTATGTGGCGCCTGAGCGTCTGCTGCTGCCGGATTTTCTGCAGCGGCTGGCCGAGCTGCGGCTCTCGCTGTTTGCCATTGATGAGGCCCACTGCATCTCTCAGTGGGGCCATGATTTCCGCCCTGAATATGCGCAACTGGGCTGCCTGAAACAGCGCTTCCCGCAAGTGCCGCTGATTGCCCTCACCGCTACCGCCGATGATGCCACCCGGCAGGATATTCTGGCGCGGCTGGGGCAACAGGATCCGCTCATCCATTTGGCTAGTTTTGATCGCCCCAATATTCGCTACAGCCTGCTGGATAAGTACCGGCCCAACGAACAACTGGCGGCCTACGTCGACAAGCAGCAGGGGCAGTGTGGCATCGTCTACTGCACCAGCCGCAATCGCACCGACGAGGTGGCGCGCTTTCTGCGAACGCGGGGAGTGCGTGCCGCCTGTTACCACGCCGGGTTGCCAACGGCGGAGCGCGGGAGCGTGCAAGAGGCTTTCCTGCGCGACGATCTGGAGGTGGTGGTGGCCACTGTGGCTTTTGGCATGGGCATAGATAAGCCCAATGTGCGTTTCGTGGTGCATTACGACATGCCGAAGAATATTGAGGCCTACTATCAGGAGACAGGCCGTGCCGGTCGTGATGGGCTGCCAGCCGAGGCGCTACTGCTCTATGATCCGGCCGATACAGAGCGGTTGCGTCGTATGCTGGCGGGTGCTGAACCCGGGAATAATTCCGAGCAGCAGAAGGTAGAGCAGTACAAGCTCAACCTGATGGCGGCCTTCGCCGAGGCGCAGACCTGCCGTCGCCAGGTGTTGCTCAACTATTTTGGCGAGTACCAGAGTGAGCCCTGCGGCAACTGCGATGTCTGCCTGGATCCACCCCGTACCTACGATGGCAGCGAGGATGCGCGCAAGGCGCTCTCCTGTGTTTACCGTATGGGGCAACGCTTTGGCATAGGTTATGTCATTGATGTGTTGCGTGGTGCCCAGAGCCAGCGCATCCGCGAACAGGGTCACGACAAGCTCTCTACCTATGGTATCGGCAAGGAGCAGAGCCATGAGCACTGGCTCTCGGTGTTTCGCCAGCTGATCCATAAGGGGTTGCTCAGCCAGAACATCACCCGACATCTGACGCTGCAGCTCACCGAGGCGGCCAGGCCCATCCTCAGAGGTGAGCAGGCGCTCCAGCTGGCGGTGCCGCGTTTGCAGATGGTCTCCCAGAAAAAAGGGCGAACCCGACGCAGGGAGGAGAGTGGGGGCGATTACGATGCCGAGTTGTTGCGGGAACTGAAAAAGCTGCGCAAGCAGATCGCCGAAGAGGAGCAGATCCCCCCTTATATCGTCTTCAACGATGCCACCCTGATCGAGATGGCCCAGCTTCTCCCGCGTGATGCCAGCGCATTGCTGGGGATCAACGGGGTGGGGCAGCGCAAGCTGGAGCGGTTTGGCGAACTGTTCCTAGAGTGCATCGCCAGCTATCGCTGCTTCAACCACCAGTAAGCCTGCTGTGGCTGGGTGCTTGCCACTGCCGAGACAGTGGCCGTCTGGTGGGTCATTTGCCGCAGCCAGGCCATGGCCTCACTCCCCGATTTGATACGGCTTTCCTGTCGGCATAGCGCCCAATCCACTCGGGCTTGGGGCCCTTTGCGCCATTGGGGACGTTGGCTTATTTTTCGGCAGTAGAGCCGCATTTTGCCTAATGGTTTCTTCTGATATTGAGTATTTTACCTATTCCTTTACCCGCCTATTTGATGCTGCGCACGAAATAGCGCTGGCTTTCATGATGCAGTGGGCGCGCTTTCGCACGCGCCATATAGGCTTGTTCTCAATTGAACACATGTAACCTACTGATAATTTAATAAAAATAATAAATGGCTTTCTGTTACAAGTTTCCGGTACGACGCCTGAAGGTAGGCGCTCAGATCGCGCTTCGCTGATGAGGTCGGCCTCCAGTGGCCCGGTATGACGGTCACAGGGCGGAATAATACTTTAGTGTTGAACGGGATATGATTTTTCAAATGGAGTTCATGATGAAATTCAAGCCAATAGCTCTCCCTGCCGTCATGGTTACCGCCTTGCTGACTACAGCTTGCGGTGGTGGGAGTTCATCATCGACCTCAATTAAAACCACAGAGGCCAGCAGTAGTCGGCTTAGTGGCATGGTGGCCAAGGGCATGGTGCAGCATGGTCTGGTGGTGGTGTCAGAATGGGTGAATGGCAAGTGGATCACCCGGGCCGAAACCGAAACCGATGATGCGGGAGCTTACGCGGTTGCGCTGACTAACTACCAGCAAGGGCCACTGAAGTTGGCCGCCTTTGCTCGTAGCACCAGCAGAATGAAGTGTGATGCCGAGTGGTGCGGTTCGGTGCCATTTGGCGAGCCTGTTGCGCTTTACTCCTCGGGGAGTACCACCTTTGAGATGGATACCATCATTCCTGGTCCGGTATCGACGCCCATCCCTGTGACGCCCTATACCCATATGGTGGCCGCTTATCTGGAGCAGTTGGCCGCAGACAAGCCTGCGGCGCTGACTAGCCAGGCGATTGCGGCGGTGGGGGATGGTCTATCGCAATTTACCGGCTTTCCCGTCTTGACCACGCCGGTTATCGATATTACCAACCCGGAGACATTTGCGGCGGCAGCGCGCAACCAGCAGTTGGCCGGACTCTTGGGGGCTGCTGTCATCAAGATAGCCAACCGCCAGGCGACATCCCCGGCCGATGTACTGCAACAGTTGGCGCAGAGCTACCAGAATGGGCAGTTTGACGCCGATGATGCCGTACCTATCAATAGCCTGCTGGAGGCTTGGCGAGAGGTTGCCTCCGATCCTCAGTTACTGAAGGTGGTCGCCGCGGGCAAACAGGATGTGATTGGGCTGCTGAAGAGCCAGATCATGGATGTAGCCGGGCAGTGCCAGGTGACCAACAGTTGTGCTCCGCTGGTGGTGGATAACAGCAGCAAGAGTGATCTGCAGAAGGCCAAGGAGCTGGTGGGCAACAGCCGCAGCTTCATCTACAACCTGATTGAGGCGAATTCGGATAAGGCGCTGAAGAATTTGGGTGGTGAGCTCAATAATTCGTTCTTCGAGCGCAACTCGGCAGCCATGGTCCAGTTGATGGGGACAGTGGTGGGCAAGGTGGTCACTACCCTGAGCAGCGATAGTGCGCTGCAAGATGAGATAGTCGAGATGCGCAAGGGCCATCGCGACAGCGTGGTGCGCACCATAGAGATCAAAGCTGCAGATGCGGTGCTGGGAGCGTTAACCTTGACTGCAACTCAGGACACCCACTTCAAGGTGGCGGTGACGGGGTCATTGCAGGGGGATAAGACCGCCGGTCGTGAGGTGGCCATCAATCTAGCCGTGACCACGGATTTTGACTTGCTCTCCTTGATGTTGACTACCGCAGCCGATGAGACCTTCAAGTTAGGATTAAGCGGTTCGCTTAGCGATTCTACCTCCTCGCTTACGATCAATGGCGGGGATGTGCTGGCAAGGATTAATGGACCGGTCAGCAGCAACAGTGATAGCTCCTTGCTCAACTCCTTGCAGCTACAGGATCTGGCGCTGACCCTGCGCAGCGCGACCGGGGTCTTGAGCGGTAAGGCCGATGTGGATCTGGTGGCAGTAGATAAGAGTCTGCTCTCCAGTTATTTCTATGATGGCTTGCCCCCCCTGTCTTTGGCGCGCCTGGCGGTAGATGGCGATTTGAGTACGACCGCCGGCACCAAGGTCAAAGCCAATTTTGAGCTCACCCTGGATGAGGCCGACAAGTTGGACATGTTGGCCTATCTCAATGGCGAAGAGGTGGTGGAGTACAAGCGCAGTAATGTCTTGAGTCAAGCCGAGATCCGCGCTCTTCGCAACAAGAGCCTGGCACTGAATGTGCCCGGTAATTGGGCCATCAACTACGGCGAGAGCAACGTAAAGGAGGGCTCAGGGGCGATAGTCCATCAGGAGTATGCCGAGTCTCTTGATGTGGCACAGGAGTTGAGCATGCTCGAAGAGTATGGTGCCTTTAGCTCGGTGTTTGATCTCACCACTCAGTTGAGGAGTGAGTTTGTATCCGTTCCGGATCTGCGGATCCAGAAGGTTCGCATGCATGTGACCGGTAAGGGCAATACAGCAACTGGGAGCACCCTCTCTGGCCGGATCAATTTGGGCGCCTATGAAAACGACAAGCGCTTTCTGAAGGCGGAGTTGACCAGTAGTCTGGATCTTGCCGGTATTGATGAGTTGCCGACGGCCAAGCTGAGCGCCTGGGTTAAACGCGATAAGCTAAAGGGCGGCAGTCTCAATCTCTTGGCCCGTTGGGAGGGTAAGACCTACAACTTCTATCTGCAGGACCTGGACTTACGGAATAATAAGTGTGCGCTGACGGTTAGTGATCCCTATGGCAGCGAATTGGTGCTCGACAGCATAGACTTCGATAGCGGTAAGGGGAGTGGTGCCATTTATGTCTCCGGTAAGAAAATGGCGGATGTAGAAACCATCAGGCGTGTCTTGAAGATCAGTTATATCGACGGCTACTTTGAAACCTTGCAATAAGTGGTGACTCTTTTGAACTCTGTATTTCCTTTTCGTGCTTATGTTAGTGGGCGCGTATTTATCGCCCTGGCCTTGGGAGTGTATGGCGCGGCGGCACAGGCCGAGTGGCGCCCCTATTTTCTCAGCGAAGCCTTTGCCCGTAGTGAACCGATCTCGGTGATGGATGCTGTCGACAACTGGAAAGGGGATTATGAGGGGGGGGAGCGGCAATATCTGTGGAGCCGTTTCGAAGCCGGGGTGAAAAGCGACCATTGGGGCATGGGGTTACAGTACCGCCGCGATTATGGCTTGAAGTTCACCTCAGATACGGCCGAGCTGTATGGTGCCGTGCGCAATGATGACAATCTTGAAGCTGGCCGGGTCTACGATGTCGATCTGGATGCCAATATCATAGAGACCACAGGCTTGCGCTTTAGCTGGCATGATTTGATGTTGCCTACTCTTAAGACCGAGTTCGGCCTCACCCTGCTGCGCAGCCATTACATGATGGATGGTACGCTAACCGGGCAAGCAACGGCGACCAGCGACAAGTCATACACCTACTCAGCTTGGGCCGATTACGCCTATACCGAGGATGTGCTGTTTGGTCGTGAAGTCGGCCCGCAGACAGGGTATGGTTTTTCGCTGGATGCCCATGTGGATTGGCAGTTCCAGCCTCAGTGGCGTATGGATCTGCAATTGCGCGATTTGCCGGGCTGGGTATGGTGGGATGATCTGCCCTACACCCAGGCCACAGCGCAGAGTAAGCGTACTCACACCGATAGCAATGGCTTCACCCATTGGGATCCTCTGGTTTCCGGCTATGAGAAAAATTACGGCACCTACCGCCAGACTCTGCCACTGAAGGCCATGGGCGATCTCTACTATTCCGGTTGGCCTCTGACCGTGGCGGCCGGGACCAGTTATCAGTTCGAGGATCTGGTGCCTCGTCTGGGGGCGGGCAAAGAGCAGGGGGATTGGAGTCTGTTCTGTTGGTATTGGCCCAAGGATCAGGCTCTGGGAGTGGATCTGGGTTGGCATGATTGGAAGGTGGGTCTCTCAATGGACGACTTCCGCTGGGATGATGCCCACTTCATCAATGTGACGCTGGCTTATAACTATTAAAGACATGAAGTGGGGGCTCATGTATAGCCCCGGCAAACCCCACTCTGGCCCTGGGGGAATTTACCTTCTGACCTCTTAGTCCTTGTGTAGCAGAACGTGGATGTTAGGCTCAGCCTCGATTCAGGGCTGAGCCTTTTGTATTTTTGTGGCAGAGTCATGATGTTTTTTTATTCCTTGCCATGGAATGTGAAGCGGATCGCTAGATAGCGAGCAGTCATGTCATGCCTAAGTCTGATTTTTAATTTCATAGTGCCTTTGTCAGGTGAAAGTGAAAGTGCGTTCGATGCTATTCAATGGTTGGAAAATAGAGCCGTCTCGCACTTTAGATCTAATTATTTCGCCTGATTCCTCTAACTATGGCCAGGGTTATTCCTCCTGTTTTTACATGCATGACTCATGCATAGACATGGTTGTCTATCTCATAAACCCCGTCATCATCACCTGCTTGTTCAGTAAAAAAACAATAATTATCAATGCGATACTGATTTATTTTGCCAGGGATTGATTTTGATGTCATCAGCGTAATGCAGCGCGTTCTGATGATTAGCCAGAGTGTTATGCCGTATCTTCACAATAAATTTTTGATAAAATATTAGGCGGGTTCAGCATGACATATGGGATGTTTAATATCTGAGCATGGCTTTTCTGTTAAGCGAAAAGCATGGGTTTTATGTACGAAATTAGCAGGGGGTGAATATATCCATCACTGCAGCTTGATTGTTTATTATGCGGCCGATTGTTTATCATGTTGCCTAATAACGCTTAATGCGTCATGCCGAGTAAATCTATTTAACGGAGTTAAAACATGGAATTCAGGAAGATTGCCTTACCGGCCGCCATTGCGGCTGCTCTGCTGACCTCAGCTTGTGGTGGCGGTGGCTCTTCAACCGCCCCCCATATAGATCCAGTAACCCCCAATACCAAGACCCTCTCCGGTATGGTAGCCAAGGGGATGGTCCGTAATGGTGCGGTGAGTGTGCTTGAGCTGGTGGGCGGTTCCTGGACTGAACGTGGCACGGGTCGTACCGATGCATCCGGTCAGTACAATATTCCGTTATCTAATTACCAAGGCGGCGCCCTGAAGGTGTTGGCCAAGGCGGATGATGCAACCCGCATGAAGTGCGATGCCGAGAAGTGCGGCGATACGGCGTTTGGTAAGGAAATAGCGCTGAGCAACAGCTTTGTCATGGAAACCATAATTCCGGCTTTTGTGGCGACGCCGGTTCCGGTTTCGCCCTATACCAATGTGCTGGCGGCGCGTCTGGAAGCCCTGAATGCTAGCAGCAAGGGAGGCGTAACCAAGGCACAGATCGAATCTGCTGCTGCCACCTTCAGCCAGTTTACCGGTTTCCCTGTGCTGACAACTCCGGTCGTGGATTTGACCGATAGCAAGCTGTTTGCTGCCGCAGAGGATAAGCAGAAGCTGGCGGCCCTGCTGGGTGCGGCCATCATCAAGATGGCGGCCACCAATAAGCAAGATCTGGCCACCGCCCTGAGCAACCTGGCCAAGGCCTATGAGGATGGTTCCTTTGATGGCGATGGGGCAACCATCAAGAGCCTGCTGGATGCCTGGGGCACGCTCTCCAGCGATGCCGAGCTGAATAAATTGCTGACGGCCAACAGCGCCGCTCTGGGGCTGCTGAAGACACAAGTTCAGGCCATTACCGAGCTCTGTACCAAGAACAAGTGCACCCTGGATCCTCAGCAACAAGACAAGGCTGACCTGGAGAAGGCCAAGTCACTGGCGCGTAACTCCTACAGCTTTATCGATAAGCTGATCAACACCAATTTTGAAGATCCGCTGAACAAGCTGGGTAAGAATCTGAGCGATGCCTTCTTCGATCGTAATGCGACTGGTATCACCCAGGTCATGGGCGCCTCGCTGGAAGGCGTGGTCACGGCCATGGTGGATGACAAGGAGTTCAAAGATGAGCTGTTTGCTATGCGTGATGCCATCAATACGGATAAGAATAGTACCCAATCGGTAACTCGTAACATTGAAATCAAAGATGATGGTGAGTTGCTGGGGACGCTGACTGTGGTGGCTGACTACAGCAAGGCAACCAGCACCAGCTCTGCCCGCTATTTTCAGATGGGCGTTAAGGGTGCACTGAGCGGTACCAATACCGATGGCCGTACTGTGAATGTGGATCTGGCACTCAAGGGTGACTTCGATCTGCTGGCTCTTATTGGAACAGATATCAGTGATAGAACGCTGAAGATGGCCGTGACCGGCTCCGTCAAGGATGCCATCACTGCCCTGAATATCATGGGTGGCAGCTTCCAGGCACGGGTCAATGGCCCTGTGGACGCGAATAGTAGTGCTTCTGTTTTGTCTAGCCTGAGTCTGAACGATTTGACCATGACCCTGAAGGGGCCCAAGGGTGACTTCAGTGGCCAAGGTGGCTTCAAGCTGGTCAGCAATGCCGATGCCCTGCTCTCCAGCTACCTCTATGAGGGCAAGCCCAAGCTGAGCCTGGCCCAAATCACTCTGAATGGTGGCTTGACCACGACAGATGGTAAGAGCATCAAGGCCAAGAGCACACTGGATGTGAGCAATGCCGATAAGCTGGATCTGCTGGCCTTCCTCAACAGTGAAGAGGTCATCGACTTCAGCCAGTCCTCTGCACTTACCGATGCCCAGGCTCTGGCCGTGCGCAAGGTGAGCTCGGTAGCCCAGGCGACGGGGACCTGGTCTCTGGGTTATGCCATCGATACCGCTGGTGTTATGACTACCAGCTTCAAGGATGGCGCTAACGACACCCAGAAGGATCTGGATGCGTACTCGGTACTGGCCGCTCAGTTCGAGCCTGTGGCTCAAATCAAGGCCCAACTGCAGAGTTTCCCCAATGCCGATGTGAAAGATGCTCGCGTCTTCATCAAGGGTAAGGGCGACACCATCACCAGCAGCACCCTCAAGGGTAAGGTTGATCTGGGCAGTTACGAAACCGATAGCAACTTCCTGCAGGCGGAGTTGACCGCTTCCTTCGACTTTACTGGCGTGGAAGGTTTACCGAGCCAGATGAATGCCTGGATCAAGCGTGACAAGTTGAATGGCGGCAGCGCTAACATCCAGGCCACCTGGAACGGCGAGTGGTACAACTACGCTCTGCAAGATGCCGATGTGAAGAAGAACCTGGGTAGCCTGACGGTGACCGATGTGTATGGCACCAAGTTGCTGCTGGACAAGATCAGCTATGATGATCGCATCAGCAGTGGCGTCATCTATGTGGGTACCAAGAAGATGGCCGAGGTGACCACCAATAAGGGTGTGGTGGATGTGACCTACAGCGATGGCTCATCCGAGCGCCTGCAGTAATCTTCCTCTGTAGTAACTGATACTATCTGGTGCCCACTTCGGTGGGCACCTTGTTATCTGGGATTAGCCGAAGTGTGTTGCGGTAATTGCAACATGCTGTTTCGAATATATCATTTCAGGCAACGCTGGCCATTAGGCTATAGTAGCCTGGTCGCGGCCCATAGTGGGCGCCAGGAATCACCGCTTTTTTACGGAGCTAACATGTCTAACTACTTCAACACCCTGAATCTGCGTCAGCAGCTGGCCCAACTGGGCAAATGCCGTTTCATGAACCGTGATGAATTCGCCACCGGTTGCGATTTCCTCAAGGGCAAGAAAGTCGTCATCGTTGGTTGTGGCGCCCAGGGGTTGAACCAGGGTCTGAACATGCGTGACTCCGGCCTGGATGTCTCCTATGCCCTGCGCGCTGAAGCCATTGCCGAGCGTCGCAAGTCCTGGCAACAGGCGACTGCCAATGGTTTCACCGTCGATACCTACGAAAATCTGGTTCCAACCGCTGACCTGGTGGTGAACCTGACTCCGGATAAACAGCACACCAGCGTGGTCAAGGCGGTTATGCCGTTGATGAAGGAAGGCGCTGCGCTGGGTTACTCCCACGGCTTCAACATCGTTGAGGAAGGTACCCAAGTCCGTAAGGATCTGACCGTGGTCATGGTCGCTCCCAAGTGTCCGGGTACCGAAGTGCGTGAAGAGTACAAGCGTGGTTTCGGTGTGCCGACCCTGATCGCCGTGCACCCGGAAAACGATCCGCGTGGCGAAGGCATGGCCATCGCCAAGGCGTGGGCTGCCGCTACCGGTGGTCACCGTGCCGGTGTGCTGGAATCTTCCTTCGTTGCCGAAGTGAAGTCTGACCTGATGGGCGAGCAAACCATTCTGTGTGGCATGCTGCAAGCAGGCTCCATCCTCTGCTACGACAAGATGGTAGCCGGTGGTATCGATGCCGGTTACGCCAGCAAGCTGATCCAGTTCGGTTGGGAAACCATCACCGAAGCGCTGAAGCAGGGTGGTATCACCACCATGATGGATCGCCTGACCAACCCGGCCAAGCTGAAGGCCTTCGAACTGGCTGAAGAGATGAAGGATCTGTTGCGTCCGCTGTTCCAGAAGCACATGGATGACATCATAGGTGGCGCCTTCTCCTCCGGCATGATGGCCGACTGGGCCAACGACGATGCCAAGCTGCTGGGCTGGCGCGAAGAGACCGGCAAGAGTGCTTTTGAGAACTCTCCGACCTTCGCTGGCAACATCAGCGAACAAGAGTACTTCGACCACGGCATTCTGATGGTTGCCATGGTCAAGGCCGGTGTTGAACTGGCGTTCGAGACCATGGTCTCTTCCGGCATCATCGAAGAGTCTGCCTACTACGAATCACTGCACGAACTGCCGTTGATCGCCAACACCATTGCTCGTAAGCGTCTGTACGAGATGAACGTGGTGATCTCCGACACCGCTGAATACGGTAACTACCTGTTCGCCAACGCCGCTGTGCCTTTGCTGCGTGACCATATCATGCCTAAGGTGAGCCTGGATGTGATCGGTAAGGGTCTGGGTGTTCAGTCCAACGGTGTGGACAACGTGGTACTGGTGCAAGTCAACGACAGCATCCGCAACCACCCCATCGAAGCGATCGGCAAGGTGCTGCGTGGCTACATGAAAGACATGAAGCGCATCGCCGTCGGCGGTTAACGTTTCTTCTTACCCTGTTTATTCCCTGTGGCGGGTTGTCGTTGAGCTGACCCGTCACATACCCCAAAAGGGTTTCTTGACCGCCTAATCCAGGCGGTTTTCTTTTTTCTTATCATCCGGCTACAGCCTACGCCCTTGGCCTCAACCCCCAGACTCCATCCCCCCTGTCGGTTGCATTCGCTCCTGGCTTGGCGTCTAATCCGCATGCAAGCTCTTCTCATCTTCACTCTGCATTCAGGTATCACATGGCTGAGACTCATACCCAGCCCAGGTCACTATTCAAGCTGACCTGGCCGCTATTTATCGATCTGGCATTTCACTTCCTGACCGGGGCGCTCAACACCTTCATGGTGGGCAAGGTCTCCTACCAGTCGGTGGCCTCCCTGGCGGTGGGTAACCAGATCTTCGACCTCTGTATCACCCTCTTCAACTTTATCGGCATCGGTTCCAGCGTGGTGATAGCCCAGTATCTGGGGGCCGGGGATAGGAGTATGGCTCGCCGCGTCGTGCATACCGCCATCGGTTTCAACCTGCTGGTGGGGGCTATCACCACTGTGGTGGTGATAGTGGGGGCGGATAATCTGCTTCATCTGATGAATATGCCCGACGACCTGATGGCCGATGGCCACACCTACCTGACGGTAATTGGCCTCTGCCTCGTACCCGAGGCGGCGACCCTCTGTATGGCGGCGGCGCTGCGGGCTCACGGCCACACCCGGGAGGCCATGTATGTGACCATGGTGGCGAATATCATCACCTTCGCGGGTAATGCCTTGCTGCTGTTCGGCTGGTTCGGTCTGCCGAAGATGGGGGTGGCCGGGGTGGCCTGGAGTACGGTCGTTGGCCGTCTGGTGGCGCTGGGGCTGATCATCTATCTGATGCAAAAGCGCACCGGCATCCGGCTGCTGCTGCGCCAACTCTTTGTCTGGCCACGCGAGGTGCTGGGCAAGATCATGCATATCGGGCTGCCGGCCGCTGGGGAGAACCTCTCCTGGATGTTGCAGTTTATGGTGGTGACCTCCTTCGTCGCCCTGATGGGGGACAAAGCCCTGGCGACGCAATCCTTCTTCTTCCAGATCTGCCTGTTTATCCTGCTGTTTGGTCTCTCCATCGGTCTGGGGACCGAGATACTGGTGGGTCATCTGGTGGGGGCGGGCAAGTTCGAGCAGGCCTATCGCCAGTTGTTACGCAGCCTGAAGCTGGGGTTGCTGGTGACCGCCGTGGTGGTGGTACCGGCGGCACTGGGTGGAGGGCGCTACCTGATGAGCCTCTTTACTGATGACAGTGAGATAGTAGCCCTGGCCAGCCAGCTGTTTCTGGTCAGTTTGATCCTGGAGCCGGGACGCACCTTCAATATTGTGGTGATCAACTCACTGCGTGCCACAGGTGATGCCCGCTTCCCGCTCATGATGGGGCTCATCTCCATGTGGGGGCTGGCCATTCCGCTGGCCTGGTTCCTGGGGTTGCATCTGGGGTGGGGTCTGGTGGGGATCTGGCTGGCCTTCGCCGCCGATGAGTGGACCCGGGGCCTCGCCATGTACTGGCGCTGGAAGAGCCGGCGTTGGGAGAAGAAGGTGCTGGTGCAACTTAAGCCCGATGCCGTGCTGCAGGAGCAGGGTTGTCACGGCTAATCTGACTTGAGCCCGCAAACGACGCAAACGCCTCCAGATGGAGGCGTTTGTCATTCTGGGGGTCAGGCGGCCTGGTGGTGACTCCACTCCAGCAGCTTGCTCTGCTCCTCGCCCTCAGCGAGCGGGTGCAGCGCCTGTTCCGATCCCAGCTCCGCCAGATGCGGCGGGTGCAGTAACCGCTCACCATAGTAGCGATGGGCCAGGACCAGGGCACGGCTGGCGGGAGCCATATTCGGGGTCAGCACCAGAGGCAGCAGCTCGGCAAAGCTGGCATCCAGCTGCCAGCGCTTGAGCATGGCCAGCCCCAGGGGCTGGCGTAGCTCCTCACACCAGCGCAGCAGGGTGGCACTATCCGGTAGGGTCTGGTTGAGCATCACCTGCCGATCCAGTTCGGCCAGTAGGGGCAGGCAGCCAATGTCCAGCAGCACAGAGGCCAGCATGATGAAGTCGGCGGCCTGTTGGGCGTGGTTAGGGGAGATCTCATCACACAGCGTCAGGGCAAAGCGACTGATGTAGATAGCCTTATGCTGCAGTTGGCGGCAGAGCTGGCATACCTCTGGCGAGTAGAAGATGAAGAGTTGGTGCATGGCCAGCGCCAGGGCCACGTTCACCGTGCCCTGCAGCCCGATCCGGGTGACTGCTATGGGCAGGGTGGTCACCGGATTGGTCGGATGGCTGTAGCGCATGGTCTGGGCCAAGCGGATGATTTGGCTGGCCATGGCCGGGTCGGCGGCCAGGGCATCGGCTATCTGCCGCAGGCTGGAGCGGGGATCCGCCGCCAGGCTCTGCACCTGCAGGGCCACCTCCGGCAGGCTGGGCAGCACCAGTTGGTCCCGTTGCAGCTGCAGTAGCAGGCGCTCTTTAAGATCGGCAAATAATGAGCTTTCGGTCACGATGGCATCCTATGGCAGGCGAATGGTTCCATTAGGACCGATCCACCATGAAGTTGGCAAGTATGAGAGCTGCAAAGTGCTAAGCGGGCAACAGTCGCTCACCTCGCCATATGCATGGCTACTAGGTTAACTGACTCTTGCTCCAGGCCAGCAGTTGTTCCTTGTCCTTGCCGCTGGGCAGGGGGCTCATGGCCTGCTCCATAGTGACGGGGATCTGCAGCCGCGGGCTCGCTTGCTGCTGCTGTAGTTGATAGTAGCGGCGGGCCTGCTGCAGGGCGCGCTCCGCGGGGGAGGCACCCTCCCGTTCATCCAGCGGCAGTATGGTGGCGAAGATGGGGTTAAACTGCCATTTATGGACCATGGCCTGGCCCATGGGCACCCGAATGGTCTCGCACCACTCCCGCAGAGTCGAGGGAGCCGGCAGGGTCAGAGAGCTGGTGGTCAGGCGATCCAGCTCCGCCAGCAGAGGCAGGGAACCCACCTCCAACAGCACAGCCGCCAGCATGATGAAGTCGGCATCCTGAGCCGAACGGGCCTTCCATTCATCAAACAGTGTGAGGGCGAAGCGGCTGATATGGCCACTCTGGTGTTGCAGCTCACGGCAGAGTTGGCAGATCTGTGGTGACTGGAAGATGAAGAGCTGATTCACCGCCAGGGAGAGCATGACGTTCATGGTGCCGCGCAGGCCGACCCGCACTATGGCTTCGGGTAGGGTGGTGACCCGATTCTGGGGGTGGCTGTAGCGCAGGGTCTGGGCCAGACGCAGCATCTGACTGGCGATGGCCGGATCCAGCGTGATGGCATCCGAGATCTCTTTCATGCTGGAGTTGGGATCCGCCGCCAGTCTCTGCACTTTCAACGCCACTTCCGGCAGGCTGGGTAGCACCAGCTTATCCTGCGCCAACTGTTGCAGCAGACGCGCCTGCAGGGCGGCCAATAAGGGGTCTGGCGTCGGCATGAAAAAGCTCCTCTACAAATCCGGCCTCTATTAATGGGGTCTGTTGGGTCGCTTGGCAAGCGCCATCCACAGAAAGTGCCACCGCGGCAACAGGGGTTGGACTCAGACGTAGAAGTCGCGATACCAGCTGACAAATTGGGTCAGCCCCAGGCTAAGCTCAGTGCTGGGTTTGAAGCCAATGGCGGCTTCCAGGGCCGAGGTATCGGCACTGGTCTCCAGCACATCGCCTGGCTGCATGGGCAACAGGTTCATTTTGGCTTCCACTCCCAGGGCGCGCTCCAGCTCCTGGATAAAGGCAGTGAGCTGCACCGGCTGGCTGTTGCCTATGTTGTAGACCCGATAGGGGGCGCTGCTGGTGGCGGGAGAGCCCGCTTCCACGCTCCAGCTGGGATCCGCTTGCGGTATCACACTGATCAGACGCACCACGGCTTCCGCTATGTCATCGATATAGGTGAAGTCCCGGCGCATGTCGCCGTGGTTGTAGACATCTATGGCCTGGCCCTGGAGTATCGCCTTGGTGAACTTGAATAGGGCCATGTCCGGGCGCCCCCAGGGGCCGTAGACGGTGAAGAAACGCAGGCCCGTGGTCGGTAGCTGATAGAGATGGGAGTAGCTATGACTCATCAGCTCGTTGGCTTTCTTGGTGGCCGCATAGAGAGAAACCGGGTGATCCACGCTGTCATCGGTCGAGAAAGGGGTCTTGCGATTGAGGCCATACACAGAGCTGGAGGAGGCGTAGAGCAGGTGTTCTATGCCGTGATGGCGGCACCCTTCCAGCACGTTAAGATGGCCCACCAGGTTGGCATCGGCATAGGCGTGGGGGTTATCCAGGGAGTAGCGTACCCCGGCCTGAGCCGCCAGATGGATCACCCGCGCAAAACCGCCTTTGGCAAAAAGCTCGGCCATCCCCGCCCGGTCGGCGAGATCCAGCTTCTGAAAGTGGAAGTGGGGGTAGGGCTGCAGCCGGGCCAGACGCGCCTCTTTGAGCCGCACATCGTAGTAGTCGTTCAGATTATCTATGCCCACCACCTGATGGCCCTGGGCCAGCAGCCGTTCGCTCACATGGTAGCCGATAAAGCCGGCTGCACCGGTCACAAGGATCTTCATACTCGCCTCTTGCTTATTGATAGCCGTGCTGGGGCAGATAACGGAATGGTTGGCTCTCTAACTTGGCCTGCCGGCAGGCCGGACGCAGAGCCTCGGCCCGATAGAGGGTCCAGACTTCCCCATGGCGCAGACCCAGGGCCTGACCCCGGGCGGCGTCGAAGCAGGGGTCCAGCATGCGGGCCGGTGCTAGCAGCCAACGCCGGGGGGCGGCCTGTATCCAGGCGGCGCTCTGCTCTATCTGCACCTGATCCTGCTCCTGGTAGCGCCAATGCTGGATGGGGCGATCGGCAAACAGCAGGAACTGCTCACGGAACTTGACGATCAGCAGTTCATCCTCAGCGGGCACCTTCTGACTCACTTCCGCCATGATGCCTTGGGGGGTGCGGACATCGTTGAGTAGGGGGTAGGCCCAGAGGCCGTAGTGGAGCCAGACCAAGGCCAGAGTAGCCAGGGTGGCGGTGAGGGGGGCGCGGCGCAGGCTCCAATTCAGCAGCAGACCCAGCAGGCCGAGGGAGAGGGCCAGGGGCCAGGGGTTACCCGCCAACTCGGCTGTCTTCTCTGCCAGTTTAGGGCTGAGGAAGAGGGCGATGGCCAGAGCCATAAATAGCAGGCTGATGAGCCAACCCAAACCCTGCAGCAGGCGGCGTGGCCAGGGGCGTTCCAGCAGTTGCGGCAACCAGGGGGCGGCCAGCAGCACGAAGGGGATGGTGCCTGGCGTGATATAGACGCCGCGCTTGCCCGGTGAAAAGGAGAAGAAGGCCAGCAATAGCAGCAACTGCCCTACCAGCAGGAAGACGGTACGGTTTCCCTGTTTGATGGCGCCCTTGCTCAACCAGACAAGCCAGGGTATGAGCAGTGACAGGGGTAGCCAGAAGGGGGGGATCACGTCGGTCAGGTAGAACCAGACGGGTTTGACGTGATGCCAGGCGTTGGCATAGCGGGTCACAGTCTGACGGAACAGTATGTTGTTGCGGTAGGCCTCCAGGGTGGCGTCATGGCTCGCCGCCACCGCCAGCACCATGGGCAGCAGCCAGAGGGCGATGGCCAACAGCATGGCCAGGGGGCCGGCCAGGGCCTTCAACCAGGCGGCGCGGCTGGCTTGACGTATCTCGGCTCTATGGGTCCAGAGGGCGGGGATCAGCACCAGGGCGGCTATGATGCCCACCCCCTTGGTGATGATGCCCAGGCCCGCGGCGAACCAGCCCAGGTAGTACCAACGCCAGCCGCCCCCGCACAGCAGGAAGCGCAAGAAGCCGTAGAGCCCCAGCGTGATGAAGCCGGTGACCAGGGCATCGATCTGGGCCGTCTTGGCTTGCAGGGTGAACTGAACGGTAAAGAGCAGCAACAGGCCGGCGCGAAAGGCCGTCTTTCTATCCCACAGGCGACGGGCTATGTCATAGACCAGCCCCAGCGTGCCGAGCCCGGCCAGCAGGCTGGGCAGCAGGAAGGCGATGCGCAGTGAGCCGGTCAGTTGGTAGAAGAGCGCGATGGCCCACATGAATAGGGGCGGTTTATCCGGGTAAACCTCGCCGCCGCGGAAGGGAAACAGCCATTGGCCGGATTCCACCATCTGCTTGGCGATCAGGGCAAAACGGGGCTCATCGGCGGGCCAGGGGTCGCGCAGGCCGATACCGGCACCCAGCACCACCAGGGCTAACAGCAAGAGTAACCACCCGCTCTGGCGCTCATCGGCAGGGCCATGCAGCGTCTTGTGATCCGAAAACATAATCCTTCCTTCAACTAGGCGGAAATAGAACAGGCGCTCGATTAGGCGCCTGGGTCAATCAGTGGGAGGCTTTCTCTCTGTGCCAGCCTCTGTGTTGGACATCCAGATAGAGGCTATAGAGGGCGGTGAAGGCGGGAAAGAGATTCTGCAACACGCCCACAGAGTCCTGCTTGGCCGAAAAGAGGAAGTAACTCAGGGTCATCAGGCTGCCCAGCACACTCATGTACCAGAAGAGGCGGGGGATGACGGGCTTGCCCGCCCGTTTGGAGGCGATAAATTGCACCAGCCAGCGACCGCCGAACATCAGGGCCCCCGTGTAGCCGATCAGCTTCCAACCCGTGATATGGACGCCGGTCCAGAGCAGCCAGGTAATGGGTAGATCCAGCCAACTCATGGTAACTGCTCCTTAATCACCACTACCTTGGCGCGGCGCTTGAGCCACCAGACACCCAGCACATCGACCAGTCCGACCCAGAGGCGATTCCAGACGCCGTAGTTGGATTTCCCCGCCATTCGGGGTCTGTGGTTCACCGGGTGTACCATCATGATGCCGCCCTGGGACTGCAGCAGGGTTGGAATATAGCGGTGCATATGATTGAAGGCGGGCAGGCGCAGATAACGCTCGCGCAGTACGGCCTTCAGGCCGCAGCCGGTATCGGGAATGCCGTCGTTGAGCATCATGTCGCGGAAGCCGTTGGCTACCTTGGAGGAGAGACGTTTGACCCAGTCATCCCGGCGGTTGACTCTGTGCCCGATCACGCCCCATACCTGGGGATCCTTGGCGTGGGCAGCCTGTACCGCCTCCAGCATGCCGGGGATATCGGCCGGATCGTTCTGACCATCGGCATCCAGCACCACCAGCCATTCACCACTGGCTTGCCAGGCGCCGCTTATGATGGCCAGGCTCTGCCCCACGCTCTGTTGGTGGCGCAGTACCTTCAATTCATTGACGCCCTCGGCGCGCAGCGCCTGCAGGGTGGCATAGGTGGCATCGTTACTACCGTCATCCACATAGATGAGCTCGAAGGGGAACTTGTCCGCCATGGCGGTGCGGATCTCGGCCACCAGAGGGCGGATATTATCTGCCTCGTTTTTGGCTGGAATGACGATGGAGACTACTGGATTAGGCCGCGTGTCGTGCATGGGGGATCCTGTGCTGGCTGCAGAATGTCGCGAATAAGGCCAGCATTGTGCCTTACCTACGTATTATCTGTAAATTCGGTGTAGGTAATCGCTGCGTAGTGGCCGGTGCCTTGTGGGGCAGAGCGCGGGCAATAAAGGTGAGTTGCGAGGGTTACACCTTATGGACGGGGACTGCCAGTACTTCGGCCTGTGCTACGGCATAGCCCTGCAACAGGTCGATACCCAGGGTCGTCAGTTCGGTCAGTTGGTGTTCATTCTCAACCCGATAGGCTAACAGGGGAATGTTGTGCATACGCGCCTCCTCTAGCCAGATAGGCCAGAGATCCCGCGCTTCCTTCTGCACATCCAGGCGGATCACATCGAAGGGGATGAACTGGGCGTAGGGTTGGCTGAGATCTTCTACCTCCAGCGCGAAGCGGATGCCGCCGCCATGGAGGCCAATCATGGAGCTACGCAGGTGAGGCATGTCCTGGATTTCGTTTAGCTCCAGCAGGTCGATCAGCAGAAAGTCGGGTTTGAGCTTGCGTGCCAACTCCAGCAGGGCGCGCTGCAACTCTGTGGTGCGCAGGGATTCGGCAAACAGGTTGAGGTTCCAGCAGCCGCTCTCTTTTTTCCAGTGCAGCAGGTGGTCGGCCAGGCGGCAGACATCCAGATCCAGATCTTGCTTCAGCCCCAGGTGGCGCACAATCTTCAGCAGGGCTTGGGGACCCTCGAAGTGTTTGAAGCGCAGCAGGATTTCATGACCATACAGGGCGCCGTCGCGGGTCAGGATAGGCTGAGCCACGAAGCGTAGGTCGGTCTGGCTGATGATAGTCGGGAGTCCCTGCAACATAAACTTTGGTCTGCATCGGCTGGGTGCTTATTTGAGTGTAAACCATGGGAATCAATTTGTGGCGTGATGGGGATCGAAGCTTGATTTGGGATCGCCTGGCGGCTTGCTATAATGGTGCCCCTCATGCTCCTGGATATGAACCATGACCCCTGAATATGAACAGCGCTTTGGCGGCATAGCCCGCCTCTATGGCCAGGCCGCTCTGCAGCAGTTTGCCGGGGCTCACGTCTGCGTGGTGGGCATAGGGGGCGTCGGCTCCTGGGCTGCCGAGGCGCTGGCGCGCTCGGGTGTCGGCGCCATTACCCTCATCGATCTGGATGATATCTGCATCACCAATACCAATCGCCAGATCCATGCCCTGCAACAGACGGTGGGGGAGCTCAAGGTGGAGGTGATGGCCGAGCGTATTCGTGCCATCAACCCGGAGTGTCGAGTGAGTGTGGTGGATGACTTCGTCACCGCTGACAACATGGCCGAACATATCCATGAGCAGTTTGACTATGTGATCGACGCCATTGATAGCCTGAAGGCCAAGGTGTCGCTCATCGCCTTCTGCAAATACCGCAAGATCCCCATCATAGTGGCGGGTGGCGCCGGCGGGCAGATGGACCCGACCCAGATCCAGATCGCCGATTTGAGTAAAACCATAATGGATCCGCTGGCCGCCAAGGTGCGCGGTGAGCTGCGCCGTCTGCACAACTTCAGCAAAAACCCCCAGCGCAAGTTTGGGGTGGAGTGTGTCTTCTCCACCGAACAGTTGCGCTATCCGGATGGTGCCGGTGGTGTTTGCCATGCCAAGGCCCAGAGTGATGGCAACATGAAGATGGATTGCGCCTCCGGTTTTGGTGCCACAACCGTGGTGACCGCCACCTTCGGCTTTACCGCCGTCTCACGCGTGTTGAAGAAAATTGCGGAAAGGGGGGCTCGCGCTCTGCACCAAGCCGAGGCGGTAATCGGGTAATCCCCGCGGCTACTCCGGGGTCTGTTGGCCGTAAAAAGGAAAAGGGCCAGCAGTGGCTGGCCCTTTTTGGCGAGAGGTGAGGCTCAGACCTTCAGCTTGGTGTGGTATTCGCTCTTAGTCTGCTTCATGGCTGCGGTGGCGGCCTTGGCCTCATCCAGCTTACCCGCATCCAGCAAGGCCTGGGCATCATCAATCTGCTTGATGAGCTTGGTCATGCCTTCGGTATAGGCCTTACGCTCCGGGCCATCGGCAGCTTGATCCTTGAAATCTGGCGGCACTTCGCCCTGTGCCTTGACCGCATACTCACGCATTTGGGTCAGCGCCTGCTTCAGGGCAGCGGCATCATCGGCCTGGTTGGCCGCTTTATAGCTCTTGGCGATGCCCTTCATTCCAGCCTCGACGCCACTATCCGCCATGGCTGGAGTCAGAACCGTGCTGGCCAACAGCAGGGAGCAACAGAGGGTAGCAACTTTCTTCAGCATTCTTTTTCTCTCCGTAGTGAGGTAATGGCCAGCTTGCCGCTGGCTACTCTCTTGTATAGCACATGCCATGTTAGCGCAGGAGAATTAACCCAAGCTTAACTCACCTTCTGTTTCACTCGCCTAGGGCGACTCATAGAATCCCTGCGGCGTGTAACTCGGGCACATAGCGTTTATCTATGCTGAAGATATGCCCGACCAGCCAGTTTTTCAGGAAGAAGACCACCTCCATCTCGATATCCGCCTCCTTGGCACGGAAACGCTGCAGTAGCTTATCCAGATCGGCCAGCAACTTCTGATGCACCAGCTTATGGGCGCTCAGATCCTGATAACCGGCCTGCTGCATCAGCTTCTCCTCATCGCTCAGATGTTGCTTGGCCAATTGGACCAGCGAGTCTAGCCGTTGTTGGATGAGCGAGCCGGCGGCTTCGTCGTGAATGGCCTGATACAGACTGTTCATGCTCTGAAACAGGCCATAGTGCTGTTCATCCACCTGGCGGACACCCACCTTGAAGGCATCGCTCCAGCGCACCACTTCACTGCTGCTGTAATCGTCACCGCCCTGTTCATCTTGGCTGACGCTAAATTGGTTAGTGAGCATGCCCACCTCCTGAGCGCCGAAGTTGACCTCGCGGGCAAAGCGGAAACTGGCATTGGCATCGTCACAGGCGGCGCGGGCAATATCGGCCACATCCACCACATTGCGCGAGGTCTCCTGGGCGACCAGCGACTGTTGTTCGGCGGCGGTAGCAATCTGCATGTTCATGTCGGTGATGCGGCTTACCGCCTGCACTATCTCGTTGAGCCGCGTGCCGGCCGCCTCGGCCTGCTCCACGGCCAGATCGCTGATCTGCGCCGTGTGGTGCATGATATCCACCGCATCTGTGGTGCTTTGCTGTAACTGTTGGATGCGCTGCTGTATCTCCACCGTGGCTTGCTGGGTGCGGCTGGCCAGATGGCGCACCTCATCGGCCACCACGGCGAAGCCGCGTCCCGCCTCCCCGGCGCGAGCGGCTTCAATGGCGGCGTTCAGCGCCAGCAGGTTGGTCTGATCCGAGATGGTTCGGATCACATTCAAGATGTCGCCGATCTGGGCACTCTGCTGATCCAGCTGATTGATGCTGGTTACCGCCTGTTCGATCTCGGTGGCGACCTTCTGGATCAGGTTAACGGCTTCGCCCACCTGACGTTGACCATCGGCAGCCTGCTCCTGGGCCATCTCAGTGTCCTGCTTGGCCTGCTCTGTGGTGTTGGCGATCTCCTGCACAGTGGAGGACATCTCCTGCGTGGCGGCGGCCAGGGCATCCGTGTTGCTCTGGACCTGATTCATGCCTTGCAGGGTCGCCTTGGAGCGAACCATCAGATTGGCCATCTGTTGGCTGGAGCGATGAGAGACCTGTTGCACTGTGCCCAGAATATGGTCGAGATCGCTGAGGAAGCGGTTAAAGGTGCTGGCCACCTGGGTAAATTCATCGCGTCCCACCTCGGGTAGACGGAAGCCGAGATTTTTCTCGCCTGTGGTGAGATCACGTAACTGCAGTAACAACTGGTTGAGCGGGCGGTTGACCTTGAGGTGGATGAGGAAGAGGGCACTCAACACCAGCAATAACAGCAGCAGAGCGCTGCCCCACTCCACCCTTTCTATGGTCTCCTGGCTCTGTTCGGCCAGCCGCTGCGAGGCCTCCATGCGCTCACTCTGTTGCGTCAGGGCGAGCTTGACCTGTTCATTGATGGCGCTAGAGAGTGCATCAAAGCCGGTCTGCGGACTCTTCATCAACCGATCACCCGCGGTCTTGTCGCCGCTGCTGTAGGCGGCCACCATCTTTTCACCCACGGTGACTTGCTGGGCCATCAGCGTGGTCAAGGAGCCTAACTCCAGTTTGCTTAGGGTTTGTAGCAAGGGCGCCGTGGCCAACTGGTGCGCTTTGGCCTCGGCAATGGCGCCACTGTCACCTGTGAGGGAGGCATCGGTCAGAAACTGCTGGAGCTGGACCGTGTGGTAGCGCAACTCCTGCAGTGTGATGGCATCATCATGCAGCTGGATCTCTGTGCTCACGGCGCGCTCCAGCTGTGCCAGAGCATAGAAACGATAACCACTGATGATGGCGACGGTCGCCAGGATCACCAAGGAGGCACAGAGGATAAAACGGCGAGTCGAGAGCTGAGACAACCAAGAGAACATGGGACCATCCTTATCATGAAGATGACAGGTGACGAACCTGTAGTGATAAGCCATGTTATGCGGTTAATTTTACCGCCGGAAGTATGAGTCGTAAAAAAAGCGTTATTGTTCAATTGCTTTTTTTCAATTCGTGCGGCAGCCCACAGCTGGTTGCTGATGCCCTATCCCTGTGAGTCTCACCTTTTTTCCTGCCCATTCACAGAGAGGATAGAATCCCCCGTTTAACTGGCACGATTCGTGGTAACAGTGAGGTTCACTCTCTTTTTGATGCCATGGATAGCGTCAGATGAGCCGCAATCTGTTGCCTGCCAGCTATCGTTCCATGGCGGGCGCTAACCTCTATAGCGATAAGCCCGGTGTCTTGCCCACCAAGGGATATCGTCTGGGCTCCAACAGCCTGGCGCTGGATGCCGGAGAGAGTAGCGTGGAGAGTGGTGCGACCGATCTGTATGGCAACCCGCGTCTGGTGGGGGCGAGCATAGATATAGGCGCTGCCGAACGACAGTAACCGCAGCAGGAAACGTGGTGTGTTGAAGGGGCCATTGGCCCCTTTTGGCTTTTTGACGATCAGCGCCAGCCGTAGGCGGCGAGGAAGACGCGCACGGCGCGCTCGACCACCCGCTCCAGGGCTGCCGCCTCCGGCACCTGGGCGATCCCCAGGGCACAGGGCTCCACCAGTTCGGCTTCCAGCAGCGCCTTCAGATGCATGGCGCAGACCCAGAGTTCCTCAAACTTGAGCTTCTTGCGTTCGGCCAGCTTCTGCAGATAGCTGGCCACCATCAACCATCCCTTCTTCGGCCCCTCCTCGTAATATTGACGCGAGATGGGGGAGCGGGCGGCTTCGTGCAGGGCCACGGTGCGTAGCGCCATCACCTCGGGGGTGAGCACAAAACTTAAATAGTGGACCCCCAGCTTCTGCAGCTCGGCGCTGACCTCGGCCTCCGGGTCCAGCGACATGAATGCCTCGGCAATCTTCTGTTTGCCAAAATCCTCCATCACGGCGGCGAACAGCTCCTCCTTGGAGGCGAAGTAGTTGTAGAGGGTGGCCTTGGAGCCTCCGAGCCGGCTGGCGATCTCCGACATGGAGGTGGTCTCGAACCCCTGTCGGGTGAAGGCTTCCCGGGCTATCTCTATGATGTTCTGGCGCCGCTCTTCGCTTTTAACTCGCATGATGGCTCGCTGATAAATGAACTGACCCGTCCAGTTTTCCTTGACGAATGGCGCTTGTCAAATTATAACCGTACTGTTCAGTACAGTTATAGGAATTCTCCACGCCATGCGAACCCCCTCTTTGCTGCTGCCGGTCCTCAGACCTCTGGCGGCGGGCCTGCTCTCCAGCGGTGCCCTGCTGCTCGCAGCCTGCTCCATTCAAGCCGATCTGCCGACCGATAAGGCGCTGGTGGCCAGTGACCTGGCCAGTCGGCAGAGTCTGACGGCACAACGACATGACAGCTGGCCGGTGGCGCGCTGGTGGCAGCGTTACGGGGATCGCCAACTCGACACGCTGATGACGCAGGCGCTGGCTGGCTCACCCTCCCTGGCCATGGCCCAGGCGCGGCTGGCCCAGGCTCGGGGCATGGCCAGGCAGGCCGGGGCGCTGCAGGGGCCGGAAATAGGCGCCAATGCCTCGGTCTCCGAGCAGAAGCTGAGTTACCACAACGGCAATGATTTTGTGCCGCGCGATTGGAACACCTATGGCTCGGCGACCCTCAACTTCAGCTACGAGCTCGATTTCTGGGGCAAGAACCGGGCGCTGGTGGAAGCGGCCAGCTCCGAATTGGCCGCCGCCGAGGCAGAAAATGCCGATGCGCGGCGCCTGCTGACCAGTTCAGTGGCGCAGGCCTATGCCGAGCTGGCGCATCTCTACGCCAATCGGGATACCGCCCAGACGGCGCTGCAGATCCGCCAGCAGACGGTGACGCTGTTCCGTCAGCGTTATCGCAACGGGTTGGAGACGCTGGGCTCGGTGCGGCAGGTGGAGTCGTTACAGGCTACCGCCGCCGCCGAATTGCTGGCGGTGGATGAAGCCATCGTCCTGCAGGGCCATGCCTTGGCCGCATTGCTGGGCCAGGGGCCGGATCGTGCCCTGGAGATCCACCGTCCCACCCTGCCACTCGATGCCCGTTTCGGGCTGCCCGAGGGGGCCAGTGCCGACTTGCTGGGCCACAGGCCGGATGTGACGGCGGCACGCTGGCGCGCCGAGGCGGCGGCGCGTCAGGTGGGGGTCGCCCAGACCCGCTTCTACCCGGATATCAGCCTGAGCGGTTTCATCGGCACCCAGGCCATGGGGCTGGAGAACCTGGGCAACTCGGGTTCGGAGGCGGGAGGCATCACCCCGGCACTCTATCTGCCGCTCTTCACCTCGGGTCGGCTCGATGGGCAGCTGGAGAGCGCCCGTGCCAGCTATCAGCTGGCAGTCAACGGCTATAACGCCACCGTGGTGCAGGCTTTCATGCAGGTGGCCAATGCGGTCACCAGTGCCAAGGCGCTGGATGGTCGCTTGACGAAGAGTCAGGAGGCGGTGACGGCGGCGGATGATGCTTACCAGATCGCCAACCGACGCTATCGCGGCGGTCTGGCCACCTATCTGGATGTACTCAGTGCCGAATCGGCGCTGCTGGCCAGCCGGCAGACGCTGGTGAACATGCAGTCGCGTGCCCTGTCGCTGGATATCGAGCTGGTTCATGCCCTGGGGGGCGGCGCCGGTGTGGCAAAAGCAACTAATGACGTTCGTTCTTGAGTGAGGATAAGAGGAAATGACACAGATCCATGCCGTTGTGCAACCGCTGGACGATCAGAATGAGCTGGAGCTGGCCCGCCGCCTGCGTGCCAAGCGCCGCAAGGGTTTTGTCGGCCTGGGGCTGGCCATCGCCCTGGCGACCGCTGGTTATGGCAGCTGGTGGTATCTGGTAGGCGCTCGCTATGTGAGCACAGATAACGCCTACACCGCCGCCGAAGTGGCCGAGGTGACGCCCGCTGTCGGTGGCATAGTGCAGCAGGTGAAGGTGGTGGACACCCAGCAGGTGAAGCAGGGCGATCTGCTGGTACAGATCGATGATACCGATGCGCGCATCGCCGTGGCCCAGGCCGAGGCGGATCTGGCGCTGGCCAAGCGACGGGTGCGCAGCTACTTTGCCAATGATGAGGGGCTGGCGGCCCAGGTCAAGGCGCGTGAGGCGGACGAGCGACGGGCGAGCGCCCAGTTGCAGGCGGCCCAGGCCGATCTGGCCCGGGCGCGGGTGGATCTGCAGCGGCGCGAAGCTCTGCAGGCTTCCGGTTCGGTGTCGGGTGAGGAGCTGACCAATGCCCGCAATGCGCTGGCACTGGCCGAGGCCAACCTCAACGGCGCCAAGGCTGGTACCGCCCAGAGCGTGGCCAATCGCCTCTCGACCATTGGTTCCAAGAAGGCCAATGCGGCATTGACCATGGATGCCACGGTGGAGACCAACCCCGAGGTATTGCTGGCCCAGGCGCGCCTCAAGCAGGCGCAGGTGGATCTGGCCCGCACCCTGATCCGCGCTCCCATTGATGGGGTGGTGGCCAAGCGTCAGGTGCAGGCCGGACAAAGAGTGCAGATCGGTGCGCCGCTGATGAGCGTGGTGCCGCTGCAGCAGGTGCATGTGGATGCCAACTTCAAAGAGGTGGAGCTGGGCAAGGTCAGAGTGGGTCAGCCGGTGGAGGTGGTGGCCGATCTCTACGGGAGTGATGTGGTCTATCACGGCAAGGTCAGCGGTTTCTCCGGCGGTACCGGCTCGGCCTTCTCCCTGATCCCGGCCCAGAATGCCACCGGCAACTGGATCAAGGTGGTACAGCGTCTGCCGGTGCGTATCGAACTGGATCAGCGTGAGCTGGCCGAGCGTCCGCTGCAGGTCGGGCTCTCCATGGTGGCGACCATAGACATCTCGGCGCCCGCCACGGGTCCGGCCCTGGCTCGCCAGAGCCGGCCGCAAGCGGACTCACAGGGTTAAGAGGGCATACTCATGCAACACGCAGCCGTCGAACCGGCGCCGCTTAGCGGGGGCAAGCTGGCGCTGGGAGCCCTGATGCTGGCGATGGCCAACTTCCTGGCCATCCTCGATACCACCATCGCCAACGTTTCGGTGTCGAACATCGCCGGTAGCCTTGGCACATCCACCAGTCAGGGCACCTATGTCATCACCTCCTATGCGGTGGCTGAGGCCATCTCGGTGCCGCTGACGGGCTGGCTCTCTTCGCGTTTCGGCGCGGTGCGGGTCTTTGTCACCTGTTTTATCCTGTTCGGGCTCTTCTCCATTCTCTGCGGCATGGCGAGCAGCATGAGCATGCTGGTGCTGTTCCGGGTCTTCCTCGGTTTCTCCGGGGGGCCATTGATGCCCCTCTCCCAGACTCTGATGATCCGCATCTTTCCCAAGGAGAAGAGCCACGCCGCCATCGGCCTCTGGAGCATGACCACCCTGGTGGCCCCCATCATGGGGCCCATACTCGGCGGCATTCTCTGCGATCAGTACAGTTGGCCCTACATCTTCTACATCAAGGCACCCTTTGCCCTGTTTGCCGGTTTTATGTGCTGGCAACTGCTGCGCAAGTTCGAGGCGCCGACCCTCAAGCTGCCCATCGACAAGATAGGTCTGCTGTTGCTGGTGGTCTGGGTGGCGGCACTGCAGATCATGCTCGATGAGGGGAAGGATCATGACTGGTTTGCCTCCACCCGCATTGTGGTGCTGGGGATAGTGGCGCTGATCGGCTTTGTCGCCTTCCTCATCTGGGAGCTGACCGAGCGTAACCCTGTGGTGGACCTGCGCATCTTCCGCCACCGTGGTTACAGCTGCAGCATGGTGACCCTGGCACTGGGCTTCGCCGCCTTCTTCGCCATTACCGTGCTGACGCCGCTCTGGCTGCAGATCTATATGGGCTACACCGCCACCATAGCCGGTTATGCCACCGCCATGATGGGGGTGTTGGCCATCTTCCTGGCGCCGCTGATTGCCAACCTGGCCTCCCGCATGGATCCGCGACCTCTGGTCTTTATCGGCGTGCTCTGGCTTGGCCTCTGGACCCTCTATCGCAGCCACGCCAACATGGAGATGACCTTCGGCCAGATCAGCCTGCCCATGCTGTTTCAGGGGATGGGGATGCCGCTGTTTTTCGTGCCGCTCACCGGGTTGGCGCTCGGCAGCGTGCTGACCCGGGAGATGGACTCGGCCGCCGGGCTGATGAACTTTATCCGTACCCTCTCCGGTGCCGTGGCTACCTCCATGGTGAGCACCAGTTGGGAAAACCAGAGCCGCTATGTGCGCGCCGAGCTGGCCGGACTCACCGATGCCCACGGGGTGGCGAGCCGCGCCATGACCGGCGCCGGGGTGCAGCTGGGACAGGTGCGCGGCACCCTGGAGTGGTTGCTGCAGGGGCAGAGCGTGATGGTGGCCACCAACAAGATCTTCATGGCCGTGGCTGCCCTCTTCACCATCGCCGCCTTCGTCATCTGGCTGGCGCCCAAGCCCACCAGACAGGTGGATATTTCCGCCGTTCACTGAGCCCCTGCCGGGCTTTTTGCCAGCCTCCGGAGGCTGGCTTTTTTTTTGGTTTATTTACGGAACAGCCACTATGGGATGCTCGGGAGGAGAGTTACGGGACATCCACAGGAGATTTACGGGACATCCACCGAGTAGGGTTAATACCGAGGTGGCTGTCCCCTTGGGGCGCTTTGGCGCCGAGGCCAAGCCAGGGGGGTAATAGTATGTAAGGCCTCGGGAGCCGCCGCTGGCCTGTGTGTATTCTGCCCTGGCGGGCTAGAGTTAGTTGTATGGTTGCCGGCTACAGACGGGTAGCGGCGGGTTGAATATGAGATTGGGGCATACTCAAATGCGGTATATATCTTTTTGGGGGCAGTTGCTGTTGGCAGGGCTGCTCGTGAGCGGGGGGCCCACTGCGGCCAATAGCGCCACACTACCTGTAGTCAAACCCCTTTTGGCTTGTGAACAGTTGGCCAAACAGCCCTTCTCGGCGGCGGCCGATGCCACTGTCACCGTAAGCTCGGCTACCCTGATTGCCACGGCGCAAGGGCAGTTTTGCAAGGTAACTGGCACCATAGCTCCAGCCATCGGGTTTGAGGTGAATTTGCCGACCGAGCGCTGGAGCTCGCGCTTCCTGCAATTGGGGTGTGGTGGCCTGTGTGGTTCCCTCTCGCTGAATCTGGTGAATGCCCATAGCTGTACGCCTGCTCTGCATGGCGAGTTTGTGGTTGCCAGTACCGATATGGGTCACAGGGGCAGCATGATGGATGCCTCATGGGCGGAGGATCCCCAGAAGCGCATCGATTTTGCCTATCGGGCCCAACACCAGACGGCGTTGGTCAGCAAGGCCATCATTCGAGCCTACTATGGTCAGCCACAGCGTTATGCCTACTTTATGGGGTGTTCCGATGGCGGGCGTGAGGCGTTGATGGCGGCGCAGCGCTTTCCGGAAGATTTCGATGGTATCGCGGCCGGGGCACCAGCCGGCTTTTTCCAATTCCAGAACTCCTTTTTCCATGGCTGGAATGTGGTTGCCAACCAGCGTGCGGATGGCAGCGCCATTCTGCTCAAGGATCGATTGCCCATTCTGCATCGGGCCGTGCTGGCACACTGTCCGACTCTCTCCGGGGTGCAGGATGGACTATTGCAGAATCCCTATGCCTGTCAGTTTGACCCGGCCTGGGTCCCCACCTGTGATGATAAGCAGAAGCCGGGGAGCTCCTGTCTGACGCGTGAGGAGATCAAGGCGGCCGGGCGGCTCTATGCCGGCGCGTCCGACGCCTCGGGTCAGCACTTCGTGCTTGGTGGCATGCCTCTGGGCTCCGAGCTGCAGTGGCCGGTGCCTGCTCGGCAGGGTGAGCCCTCCATGTCCCTCAGCATGGTGTTGCCTGCGCTGCAGCATGTGCTACTGCCCGAGTCCCAACGCAAGCCCAACTCCCTCGCCGATTTCCCGTTGACCCATGATAACTTCGGGCGTGTGGCACAACTGGCACCACTGAATAATGCCGCCAACACCAACTTGCGCCCCTTTATGCAGCGAGGAGGTCGGCTGATCCTCTGGCATGGGCTGGCGGATGACTCCATCAGCCCAGCGTTCTCGCTCGCCTACTATCGCGGTGTGCAGGCTGAGCTGGGCGCTAAGGCGACCGACCAGTTCCTGCGGCTCTTCCTGCTGCCGGGGGTTGGCCACTGTGGCCGTGGTGAGGGGTATGATCAGATCGATTTTCTCACTCCACTGCTCGCCTGGACCGAGGCCGGTAAGGCTCCTGGGCAGATAGTGGCCGACAAGGTGGCGCAGGCACAGTTAATCCAGCCACCGCTGGCCACGAGTACATCGGCAAGCCAACCGGCCGAGGCCCAGTTCCATGCCATGCGTCCGGCAAGCTCCCCCTTGCCCGTGCCGGGCAAGACGCCCCTGGCCAGTCGCCCGGTTTATCCTTACCCCAATATTGCCCGCTATACGGGAGAGGGGGATCCCAATCTTGCCAGGCATTACCGGCCGGAGAAGTCGGCAGCGTTTGCTCTCATTGTCTTCGGCCAACCGGCCATCTCGTATGTGGGGGCCGACAACCAGCGGACCTTCAGCGTGGTCGACGGCAAATTGGTCGAGGGGAGTCACTGAGTCGCAACGCCATGGAAAACTATGCTTATGTCGGTTGGGCTGTGCCTGAAAAGCCCAGTTACAGCCCAGCCGTCACTCCTTGTCCCAGCCAAAGCGTTTTGCGGGAAACCAGTATGATTTTTCGTGAGCTAGCATAGTTTGTCCTCTATCCACCTAGCTTCTTGCCTGACTCTACCTGTTCTTTGCGAAAGTGGCTGTCCCGTTGTGCTTCCTGCGGATCGTGATTGACGTAGGCGGAGACCATGGCGCCCTCCTTGAGCAGGCAGATGGCATCGAGGAGAGAGTCATCAGCGTCATAGGGTTTCCCCAGATGGGCGCGGATCAGCGCCCTGACTCTCAGCTTGTGTGCCTTGCAGTAGCTTGCGATGGGGCTGGCCGGATCGCGGCATTGGGCGGCGGTATTGATAAAGAGAGCAAGTAGAGCAGGACATCCACCGAGTAGGGTTAATACCACGGTGGCTGTCCTTACTCCTTCCGCTGTCCTTACTCCTTCCGTGGCGGCGGATACCGCCACGGCGTCGCTCGCTCCTTAATTGTCTGACGTGTTCTTACTTGCCGCTGCCGGCGACCGAGTCGGTGTCCCGGGTAAGGTAGTAGGCGCCGAGGATGGGCAGCACTGTGGCCAGCATGACGGCCAGGGCCACCACGTTGGTGATGGGCACGTCCCGGGGGCGGGACAGTTGGCCCAGCAGCCAGATGGGCAGCGTCTTCTCGTGTCCGGCGGTGAAGGTGGTGACTATGATCTCGTCAAAGGAGAGGGCGAAGGCCAGCAGGCCGCCAGCCAGCAGGGCGGTGGCCAGGTTGGGCAGCACCACATAGCGGAAGGTCTGCCAGCCGTTGGCGCCCAGATCCATCGAGGCTTCGATCAGGCTCAGGCTGGTGCGGCGAAAGCGGGCCAGCACGTTGTTGAAGACGATCACCACGCAGAAGGTGGCGTGGCTGACGATCAGCGTCAGCATGCCGGGCTCAATGCCCAGATGCTGGAAGCTGGCCAGCAGCGCCAGACCCGTGATGATGCCCGGCAGGGCGATGGGCAGCACCAGCAGCATGGAGAAGGCCTCCTTGCCGAAGAAGCGGTGACGCCAGATGGCCAGCGCCGCCAGGGTGCCCAGCATCAACGCCAGCAGGGTGGCGGCAGCGGCCACCTTCAGCGAGACCCATACCGCTTCCAGTACATCGGGACGCTGGGCGGTGGCGACAAACCACTTGAGGGTGAAGCCCTGCAGCGGAAAGCTGAAGGCGGCGCTCTCGGTATTGAAGGCGTAGAGGGCGATGACAATCAGCGGCAGGTGCAGCAGGGCCAGGCCGCTCCAGGCCAGCAGTTTGAGCAGGGGTGAGGCTTGACGGTCAGAGTGCATTGAAGGCCCCCAGTCGTTTGGCAAACCAGAGATAGAGGCTGATCAGCAGCAGGGGCACCACAGTGAAGGCGGCGGCCAGCGGCATATTGCCCACCGCGCCCTGCTGGGTGTAGACCATGGTGCCGATGAAGAGCCCGGAGGGGCCGACCAGGGTCGGGATGATGTAATCGCCCAGGGTCAGGCAGAAGGTGAAGATGGAGCCCGCCATGATGCCGGGCAGGGCCAGCGGCAGCAGAACCGTGGTCAGCACTTGGCGCGGACGGGCCCCCAGATCGCTGGCGGCCTGCAGCAGGTTGGGCGGGATGCGCTCCAGCGCCGCCTGGATCGGCAGTATCATAAAGGGCAGCCAGATGTAGCTGAACACCAGGAAGCGTCCCAGGTGCGAGGTGGCCAGGGTGTTGCCGCCGATGGGCGAGCTCAGCAGCCATTCGAGCAGGGGTTGCAGCCCCAGGCCATCCAGGATCCACTGTAGCAGTCCGCCCTTGGCCAGTATGGCGGTCCAGGCATAGGCCTTGACGATATAGCTGGCCCACATGGGCAGCATGACGCCGATGTAGAAGAAGGCCTTGATGCGTGGCGAGGCGTAGAGTGCCATATAGAGGGCGATGGGAAAGGCCATCAGGGCATCGGCCAGCGAGACCGCCAGGGCCATGCTGACGGTGCGCACTACTATATCCAGATTGCTGGCATTGAGCAGTTGCCGGTAGTTATCCAGGGTCCACTCCGGCAGCACCGACATGGTGAAGTCGTCGAAGGTGTAGAAGCTCTGGGCCAGCAGGGTAAGGAGTGAACCCAGATAGAGGCCCACCAGCCAGAGCAGGGGCAGGGCCAGCCAGATCAGCAGCAGGAGTCGGGGGCGCAGAAAGAGCCAGCGACCCAGGCGCCCGGCCCAGGAGAGGCCAGCCAGGGGAGCGGTGGGGGCGGCGCTGCTCATGACGGCGTACTCCCGGTGGCGCTATCCGGTTGCAAGGGCACCATGGCATGGCGCGCCCAGCCGCAGCTGATGCGGGTGCCGATATCCGGCAGCGGCGTCTCGTCACCATCCTTGTGGGGGACATGCAGGGCCAGCGACTGGCCCTGAGGCAGCTCCAGCTCCAGCCGACTGTAGGCGCCGTGGTAGTGGGCGTGGCGCAGTTTGCCCTCTACCTGCACCTCCAGTTGACCATAGGGCTGCACCAGTTGCACATGCTCGGGACGCAGGGCAAAAGGCTGGGATGAACCGCCCAGCTGCTCGGCCAGGGCGCCGTCGATGACGTTGGAGGAGCCGACAAAGCGGGCCACGAAGGGAGTAAGCGGGCGCACATAGAGGTTGCGCGGGGTATCCAGCTGCTCGATGCGCCCACGGTTGAAGACCGCCACCCGATCCGACATGGAGAGGGCCTCGCCCTGATCGTGGGTCACATAGACGAAGGTGATGCCCAGATGGCGGTGCAGGCGCTTGAGTTCGGACTGCATCTGCTCCCGCAGTTTCAGATCCAGCGCCCCCAGCGGCTCATCCAGCAGCAAGACCTTGGGGCGGTTGACCAGGGCCCGGGCCAGCGCCACCCGCTGACGCTGACCGCCAGAGAGTTCGGCGGGCTTACGCTCGCCATAGTCGCCCAGGGCCACCAGCTCCAGCGCCTCCTCGCTGCGGGCCATGCGATCGCCCCGGCCCACGCCCTTGATCTTCAGGCCATAGGCCACATTCTCTGCCACGCTGAGATGGGGAAAGAGGGCGTAATCCTGGAACACGGTGTTGACGTCGCGCAGGTAGGGGGGCAGGCCGACGGCATCAATACCGCCCAGACGCACCACCCCCAGATCCGGTTGTTCGAAACCGGCCATCAGGCGCAGACAGGTGGTTTTGCCGGAGCCTGACGGCCCCAGCATGGAGAAGAACTCCCCCTGTTCGATGCGCAGTGTCACCTGATCCACGGCCTTGACCCGGCCATAGAGGCGACTGACGGCGGAAAATTCGACAGCAAATGTCATGGTGCCTCTCCACGGTTAACGGCCACCCATGATGGCGATGTAATCCTGTACCCAGCGGCTATAGGGCACACAGGTTCCGCTGCTGCACTTGGCCTGGGGGGTCTTCCAGAAGGCGATCTTGTCGAAGTTATCCATGCCGTTGGTCTTGCACCCTTCGGCGCCCAGCAGGCTGGAGGCGCTGCAGGCGGCGGGCACGGACGGGACCGAGCCAAACCAGGCGGCCACATCCCCCTGTACCTTGGGCTCCAGCGACCAGTTCATCCACTGGTAGGCACAGACAGGGTGGGCGGCCTCGGCGTGCAGCATGGTGGTGTCGGCCCAGCCCGTGGCGCCCTCCTTGGGAATGGTGGAGGCGATGGACTGTTTCTCGGCCATCAGGGCGTTGACCTGGAAGGGCCAGGCGCCGGAGGCCACCACCCCTTCGTTCTTGAAGTCACTCATCTGCACGTTGTAGTCGTGCCAGTAACGGTGGATCAGGCTGTGCTGGCCGCGCACCAGCTCCAGTACCGCCGCATACTGGGTCTCGGTCAGCTCGTAAGGGTCTGTGATGCCCAGCTCCGGCTTGGCCTGCTTGAGGTAGAGCGCGGCATCGGCCAGATAGATGGCGCCATCATAGGCCTGTACCCGTCCCTGGTTCGGCTTGCTATCGGGCAGGTTCTGGGGGGTGAAGAGCACACCCCAGCTGGTGGGCGGGGTCTTGAATACCTTGGTGTTATACATCAGCACATTCGGGCCCCACTGGTAGGGGGTACCGTAGTGCTGGCCTGCCACCGTATTCCAGTCGGCGCTCTGCAGGCGGGGATCTATCTTGCTCCAGTTGGGGATCAGCGCCGGGTTGATGGGCTGCACCCGCTTGCCATAGATGAGGCGCAAGGAGGCATCGCCGGAGGCGGTGACCAGGTCATAGCCGCCCTTGGCCATCAGGGCCACCATCTCGTCCGAGGTGGCGGCTGTCTTCACCCGCACCTGGCAGCCGGTCTGCTTCTCGAAACCGGAGACCCAGTCGTAGGCCTTGTCGCTCTCGCCGCGCTCGATATAGCCGGGCCAGGCGATGATATCCAGCACCCCTTCCCCCTTGCCGAGACTCTGCAGTGGCGCCGCCTGACTCGCCGAGGTGGCGGCGACAATGGCAACAGCGAGCGGACAGACAAGAGCGGCAAAACGGGTGCGTGACTTCATGGGTGACTCTCCGAAAGGACCGGGCCAATGCCGGCGAGGCACCTCCCGACGGGAGGCGTGTTCGAAGAAGCCTATACAAGGGGTGTGCCATAACCGCCAAAGCCGATAACGGCGCGCCTTGGCGCCCTTTGCCCCCCGACGGTGCAGGGGGTTGGTGCGGCCCAATATGGTGCAAACGAGAGGCGGCAGGGAACCAGAGTAGCGCCGTGGCGCATCGAATGAACTCAATAAAATTATCAATAAAATCAAATAGATATAAATACATGAATAAAATCAATGATATATAACATATTGATTTTATTCATGTATTTATTCGTGTCGCGAGGTTGGGATTGGGCGGCAGCAACATCGACGCATAAAAAAGCCGCTCCGGAGAGCGGCTTTTGGCAGAAGGGGGAATTACTTCCAGGCCTTCCAGGTGTTGATCAGGCCGTTGGTGGAGCTGTCGTGGCTGCTGATGGCGTCAGCAGAGTTCAGCTCTGGCAGTATCTTGTTGGCCAGTTGCTTGCCCAGCTCTACGCCCCACTGATCGAAGGAGAAGATGTTCCAGATGGCGCCTTGGACGAAGATCTTGTGTTCGTACATGGCGATCAGGGCACCCAGCACCTTGGGAGTCAGGCTCTTGAAGAGGAGAGAGTTGGTCGGACGGTTGCCTTCGAACACCTTGAAGGGGACCAGATCCTTGACTTGCTCCAGGGTCTTGCCAGCGGCCAGGAACTCGGCTTCCACCTGTTCCTTGCTCTTGCCGAAGGCCAGGGCTTCGGTCTGGGCGAAGAAGTTGGCCAGCAGCTTGGGATGGTGATCGCCAATCGGGTTGTGGCTGATGGCCGGAGCCAGGAAGTCACAGGGGATCAGCTTGGTGCCTTGGTGGATCAGCTGGTAGAAGGCGTGTTGACCGTTGGTACCCGGCTCACCCCAGATGATGGGGCCAGTCTGGTAGTCAACCTTGTTGCCGTTGCGATCCACCTGCTTGCCGTTGGATTCCATGTTGCCTTGCTGGAAGTAGGCAGGGAAACGGTGCATGTACTGGTCGTAGGGCAGAATGGCTTCGGATTCGGCGCCGTAGAAGTTGTTGTACCACAGACCGATCAGGGCCAGCAGCACAGGGACGTTTTCGCCGTAAGCCTTGGTGGCGAAGTGCATGTCCATCTCGAAGGCACCTTGCAGCAGGGCTTCGAAGTTGTCGAAACCGACAGACAAGGCGATAGGCATACCGATGGCAGACCAGGAGGAGTAGCGACCACCCACCCAATCCCAGAATTCGAACATGTTGTCGGTGTCGATGCCGAACTCGGCCACGGCCTTGCCGTTGGTGGAGAGGGCGGCGAAGTGCTTGGCAACGTGGGCCTTGTCACCGGCGGTCTTGATAAACCAGTCGCGGGCGGTCAGGGCGTTGGTCATGGTCTCCTGGGTGGTGAAGGTCTTGGAGGCCACCAGGAACAGGGTGGTTTCCGGATCGATCTTCTTCAGGGTCTCGGCGATGTGGGTGCCATCGACGTTGGAGACAAAGTGCATCTGCAGGTGATTCTTGTAGGGGCGCAGGGCTTCGGTGATCATCACCGGACCCAGATCGGAACCGCCGATGCCGATGTTGACCACATGCTGGATGGCCTTGCCGGTATAACCCTTCCACTCGCCAGAGATGATCTTGGCACAGAAGCCCTTCATCTTCTCCAGCACGGCCTTCACTTCTGGCATCACGTCCTTGCCATCCACTTCCACCGGACGGTCGGAGCGGTTACGCAGGGCTACGTGCAGCACGGCACGGCCTTCGGTCTGGTTGATGGCTTCGCCGTTGAACATGGCGTCGATGGCAGAGCGCAGATCGGTTTCTTCAGCCAGATCGGTCAGCAGCTTGAGGGTCTCTTCGCTGATGATGTTCTTGGAGTAGTCGACCAGGATCTCGCCACCGAAGGTGGTGGAGAAGTTGTCAAAACGCTTGGGATCGGCGGCAAACAGATCCTTGATTTGACGATCCTTGTTGGCGGCGAAATGGGCTTCCAGCGCCTTCCAGGCCTTGGTCTGGGTCGGGTTGATGTTTTTCATCGGTTCGCATTCCTAAGAGTCGATTAATAAAACCTTTGCGTCCTGTGCGCCTTTGCTGACACCGGTTACCGCTGTGGGCGGCGCGCCAAGCCGAAAACCGGCGCTAGTTTACACTTTTTTGCCGGGATTATGCTGCAGAAGCTGCATTGTGCCTTTGCGTTAGCGCAGGAATATGCCTCGTTGACTCTAGCCATGAGGCAATTAAGAGCATGGCAAGGCGTGAGACGCGGTTAGCGGCGCCACCAATTGAGTTGGCCTGCCTGGTTGTTCCAGTAGAAGTGGAAGCCGTCGCAGGCGCCGTCACTCAGGGTAAAACCCTGGCAATTGGCCTTGGGCTGACAGTTGGGGATAGGGCCATTATCGCCCTTGCACTCCAGAGGATAGCTCTGGATCTGTACCGGCGTCTGGCAGAAGGCATTATCGGTTTCCGTGCCGACCGGGAAGGCTATGGGCGCCATCAGGGGGCGGCCTTGGATATTCCCCTGGCGCACACTGAGCCACACCTGGCTTTTGCCCTGATAGCCAAGCACCAGGATGTCAGGATGGCCATCACAGGTCACATCGGCACTGACGGCGCGGGCCACATCCCACTGAATGGGGGCGCGGGAGTCGGGGCGTAGAGGTTGAGTGTTGATATTGCCCTCATCGCTCTGCTCGGCGAGAAGGGACGTTGAGGCGAGCAGGGCCAGCAGAGCCGAGGCGAGACGCAAAGAGAGTAGGGACATGACAAACTCCTTGGGATGCAATCCAGGCGGCACCCGCTAAGGGTGTCATTCTACTCTTATCATAACGCGACTCATCCCGGCTTGCCCATGTGCTTATGGCTATGCCGCTTTGGCTCGTCGGCTGTGGCTCCAGCTCTCCCAACTGAACAGCAGCAGGGCAGACCAGATAAAGCCGAAGGTGAGCAATTTAGCGGGCTGTACCGGCTCGTCATAGTAGAAGAGCGCCAGCAGAAACATGATGCTGGGGCCCAGGTACTGGATAAAGCCCAGAGTCGAGAGCGGAATGAGGCGGGCTCCGGCGGTAAACAGCAACAGGGGGACTGTGGTGACGACGCCCGCGGCCATCAAGAGCAGATTGAGGGAGGAGGCGTTCAGGGTCAGGTCGCTGGTGCTGCTGTTGGCCAGAGTCAGCAGATAGATAAGGGCCAGCGGCAGCAGTAGCATAGTCTCTACGAATAACCCGGTCTGGGCATCCACCGCTATCTGCTTGCGGATCAGGCCATAGATGCTGAAGCTGGCGGCCAGGGTCAGGGCAATCCAGGGCAGATGACCCAGCAGCACCACCTGAATGATGACACCGACCCCAGCCAGGGCGACGGCGAGCGACTGGATGCGGCGCAGCCGTTCACCGAGAAACAGCATCCCCAGCAGGATATTGAGCAGGGGGTTGATGTAGTAACCCAGGCTGGCCTCCAGCAGGTGGTTGTTGTTTACCGACCAGATGAAGAGCAGCCAGTTGCCGGCTACCAGCAGGGCGGAGAGGGTGAGATTCAGCAACTGGCGTGGTTGGCGCAGCACAGCCTGCACCCGGTAGAGGCGGCGGCTGGCCAGCAGCAAGATCAGCAGCAGAACACAAGACCAGATGATGCGATGGCTGAGGATTTCACCCGGTGAGACGTGAGTCAGCAGTTTGAAGTAGAGTGGGCAGACGCCCCAGATGAGAAAGGCGCCGAGGGCAAAGAGCACCCCTTTGTTATGGCTGGGCATACAACCCCCTGATGAAGAAGAGAGCAGGAGTGTAACGCGCCATGTGAACTTGAAAAACGCTTTAACTGCTCAAGGTGGAAAAAAAAGATGAATGGGCTTATTAATTCCACCTAGAACGGTTAAATGGCTGGTTTGGTTGCTGTTTGTTAGTGTTTTCTCCGTGATGGCTTCACGGCCTTTCCACTGGGTTTACGGGTGGGGGGCCAGGTGATAGCGGGCAAATATCTCTGCGCCCTGTTCTTTTAAGACGTTATCCAGTGTTTGCTGCCACAGTTGGATTTGCTCATCCGGAGTCGATAGAGAGAATGCCAAATAGTAGTCAGCATGATATAGCTCGACTGGGCTGGCCGTGATGCGGTCTGCGGGGATCTGCAGTTTTTCCATCAGTGGCGGCAACGCTGTATCGACCATGACAACGCCGTCGATGCGCTGCATATCCAGCAGATGCAGACTCTCCTCGCGGCTATGGAGGCGGCGCAGATTGGTGAGCCCCAGGCTGGCGAGGTAATCATCGCTAGAGCTGCCAAGCAGTACCCCAATTTGCCGCAGCGCATATAACTCTTCGATATTATGCACCTGAGGTTGTTTGGCCAATTGGTAGAGGACGCCCCGACTCTTGAGGATAGGACCAACCCACTTGAATTTTGCTTCACGCTCCGGGGTGCGCAGGCAGGGGAAGAAGAGATAATTTGGGTTGGTTTGGGTGAGATAGAGGCCGCGCTTGAAGGGTAAAAATTGGGTGGGATAGGCCAGGCCAAGCTGAGTTTGTGTTGCCTGCACCAGATCATAGACAACTCCCTGGGCGCGACCATCTGCTTGCCAGGAGAGAGGGGTCAGCTCATGGCTGAGGATTTTCAGGGGGGGCTGGGCCATCGCCAGGCATGAGACTAAGCCGAGTAGCAGCAGCCAGGCAGAAGAGAGACGAGTCATGGTCACTACCTTTTTCACGGGGCCCTTTGACTGTCATGAGTATGGGTCAAAATTTGCTTTCCGTCACCGCACCCCCTCGGCTCTTTGGCCGGCTCCCGTATGCAGATAGTTCTTGAGCTAAGGAGAGCACAGGGGGCATGTGCTGAGGTCGCCATGGCGCAATAACCTGGCGTCGCTCTTCTCCCTCCCTTTTGTCAAGGGGAGGCTCGGGTCAGCTCTGCTGCTGGGCGATCTCCCAGAAGGCGCGGATCAGCGGCTCATCCAGGCGGCGTTTCTGGACACAGAGGCCCACATCGAAGGGTTTTAGTGCCGGTTTGACCTCCAGGCGACGTATCTTGTCGCCCATGGGGCTGTGGTCTATGACGGCATCGGGGACGACCCCTACGCCGCAGCCCAGTGCCACCATGCTGACTATGGCCTCATTGCCCGCCACTTCGGCATAGACGTTTGGGCTGATCCCCCTGTTGCGGAACCATTGGTCGGTGCGTTTGCGGGCCAACCCCTGCTCCGAGAGGATCACCGGCAGGTGCTCCCAGTCAGGTTCATTTTCCCGCAACCAGCGGGTCACAGGCCCAGCGGCGCGTGGCGCGATGAAGACCAGGGGCACCCGGCGCAGGGAGATGAAGTGCAGTTTGCCGGGCAGGGCATCGGGTCGGGCTGCGATGGCGATGTCCGCCTCCTCGGAGAGTACCTTCTCTACCGAGAGGGCCGGATCGCCGGTCTCCAGCTTGATCTCCAACTGGGGGTAGCGGGTTCGGAAGCGCCCCAATATATCCGGCAGTAGAAAGTAGCTGGCCGTCACCGAGCAGAAGACCTTGAGACGCCCCTGCAGGGGTTCGCCCACATGACGCAACTCATGACGCAACTTCTGCCACTCATCCAGCAGATGCTGCCCAAACTGCCGTAGCCGCTCGCCGCCAGGGGTCAGGGTGACGCTGCGGTTATCGCGCTCAAACAGCGGGCAGCCGACTTCCTGCTCCAGACGCTGAATGGCGCGGCTCAGGGTCGAGGGGCTGACCGCCATGGCATCGGCAGTGCGGGCAAAATGTAGGCTGTCTGCCAGATGCAAGAACAGCTCAAGGTTGCGTAACTCCATGTTTGCTCCGCTCAAGGATGGAACCTGCATGCTACCACTTAGTCCCTGAATGCGCCTATTGAGCGCGGGCAGACGCTAGGGGTAGCGATTCAATTGAATTCTTTTTTTTGCTTAAATTTACTAAAACCCTGCCTTTGTCATGCTTTTCTCATGCTTATTCATTTAACTTCATACCCCAGTCATGGATCGACCATGCGACGACACGGATAACTGGAGAATAACAATGATTATGAAGAAACTGGCTCTTAGCACGGCAATTACCTCGGCTCTTCTGCTCACGGCTTGTGGCGGTGGTGGCAGCAGTAGCACTAGCACTCAACCCACGCCTGTGACCAAAACCTCGCTCTCCGGGGTGGCCGCCAAGGGGGTTATCCAGGGTGGGGAGGTGACGGCCTATGAGCTGACCAGCAGTGGTTGGGTGGGGCGCGGTACCGCCACCACCAATGCCAAGGGCGAGTATCAGCTATCCATGACAGGTTATGCCGGTGGCGTGGTCAAACTGGAGATTAAGGCTGGCAGTACCAGCACCATGAAGTGCGATCTGACGGCCTGTGGTGATAAGAAGTTTGGCGAATCTGTAGCCTTGACTAGTGACTTCGCCCTTGAGGCTGTGTTGCCCCCCGTCACGTCCAGCCAGTTGGCTAACATCCCCATCACCCCCTATACCAGCCTGGCTGCCGCTTATGTGGACGCCCAGGTCAAAGCAAACCAGCCAGTCTCCACCGCTACTATCACCCAGACTCTCTCCCAAATTTCGACTCTGGTCGGCTTTGATGTGGCCGCTACCCAGGTAAAAGACATTACCGATGCCAGCCAGATGGCGACGGCCACATTGGATGAACAGCGTGCCGCGGCGCTGGGGGCCTCAGTGCTGGCATTAACGTCCAGCGACAAGCCGCTGGCGACTGTGCTCAACCAGCTGACTCGCTCATTTGCCGATGATGGTGGCTTCGATGGCGGTGACGAGGTGACTATCACTCAGTTGACCACAGCCTGGGAGCAGGTGCTCAGTGACAGCGCAGTGACGAACCAGTTGAGCCAGGAGGCCGAAGCGGCCGTGGCCGCTCAACAGCAGCTGGTTGAGAGTCAGATTGATGAGCAGGGCGGCTACACACCCAAGCCGGATCCGAGCCTGGGTAAGAGCGCAGTGGAAAAGGGTAAGGCCGTGGTGGGGGATACCCGTAGCTTCATCTACAACCTGATCAACAAGGCGAAAGAGGGCTCCTATGACCAGCCACTGGAGGCGCTGGGGGTGAATGTGGATGCCGCGGCCGAGGTGTTTGATCGCGACACTGCGGCCATGAGTGAGATCCTGGGGTTGGGTATAGAGCAGACGTTGACGACCCTGACCAACGATAGCGAGCTACAAGCCGAGTTGAAAGCCAACAACACGGTCAAGCGTGAGGTGACTATCACCTCAGGCGCCAATACCTTGGGTACCCTGACCCTGCAGGCGGATAACTACAATGGGGTCAAACTACATCTGTTTGGCACTCTGAAGGGGAGTGAGAGCGACGCACGCACAGTCACGGTTGATGTGAACGTTGACTCGACCCTGGATCTGGCGCAACTCATCGACAATGGTAGCAAGCAGACAGCTTTGACGTTGGCGTTGCAAGGCTCGGTGGGAGATGGCTCCACCTCGCTCACCATCAGCAAAGGAGCGCTCTCCGCCAGCCTGAGTGCGCCCTTGGCCAATGATAACCTGCAACAGGTGATGACAGGCTTGAAGTTGCAGGATCTGACCCTGAAGATTGTCTCAGACGGTGCCAGCTTCGCTGGGGTCGCGGGTTTTGAGCTCATCAAGGTGACCGAGCCTGTTTCCGAGTACTTCTATGATGGTGCCCCTCATCTGACGCTCAAGCAGGTAGCCCTGAGTGGCGCATTTGTCACCAAACAACAGGAGAGCATGAGCGCCTCCCTGGCGCTGGATCTGCTGAACGCCGACACCTTCGATCTGCTAGCCTTCCTCAATGGGCAGAATGAGTTCTATCTAAGTCTTTATAATATCATCCCGGTCGACAAGATGGCGGCGCTCAAGGCGGCCAGTCAGGTGGCGAATACGGCTAATTATTGGGAGTTGCGTTACGGCCAGGACCAATATGTCGATGATTCTGGCGTGGTGCAGTCAGGGCAGTATGCCTCCTCTTATGATTTGGATAATGGTATGGGCTCCCACGGTGGTGAGGAGAGCTACAGTGCGCTGGCGGCCATTTATGATCCCGCAACCGTGCTACTCGAGCAGTTTGCCTCTATTCCTGGGGCTGAGGTTAACAACAGCTATGTGTCGGCAGCCTGGTACGGCAACTGGGTCCGGGGGCAGGTGACGTTGCCAGAGTATGTGGAAACCGACAGCAACTTCCTGAAGGCCAATCTGACGGCCAGCCTGGAGCTGAAGAACGTAGAGGGGCTGCCTAATGCCAAGGTGTGGGCCAATGTGGAGCGGAATAAGCTCAACGGCGGTAATGCCAACCTGCTGGTCAGCTGGGATGGCGCCGCTTACACCTTCCGCATGAGCGACGTGGATGTGAAGGCGAAGAGCGGGGCCTTGAGTGTGACCAATGCCTATGGGGTGACGGTGGACTTTACCTCGGTCAATCTGAGCGATGGGGCCGTCGCCGGGGCTGTCTATGTCGAGGGCACCAAAGTGGGGGATATCACCACACTGAGCAATGGCCTCATCAAGGTGAAATTTACCGATGGCTCCTTCGAGGCGCTGCAATAACGTTGGTTTAGGCTGCTAAACGCGAGCCTGCGGTAAATAAACGAGCCCACTTGGTTGGGCTCGTTTTTTTGGTTGAGGCTGGCCGCGAGCCGGGCTGGCAAGCGGCTCTGGGCTGGGGCACAATGGCGCCACTGCCAAGGAGATGATCATGATAGACGCAAAGAAGATTGAAGAGATGGCTCGCCAGATCCACAACGCCCTACCGCCCGGTATCAAGAACCTGGGTGAAGAGGTGGACAAGAAGGTGAAGCAGGTGCTGCAGTCTCAGCTCAACAAGCTGGATATGGTCAGCCGCGAAGAGTTTGACGTGCAGACCAAGGTGCTGCTGCGTACCCGCGAAAAGCTGGCGGCGCTGGAGGAGAAACTGGTCCAGATCGAACAGCAACTGGCCGAGCGCGACTAAGGTCGCGGCACGAGCGCCAATACAGAGGCCACCCGCGGGTGGCCTCTGCAGTTATCTGCCGGAGGGATCCGCGTCAGATGAACTGATAGGCATCGCCGAACAGGTGCTCATCGCTGACACCGCGCAGATGCAGGGATTGGCGCACCACGGCGGCCATCTCGAAGCGCCCCGCCACATAGATGTCGTACTGATCCAGGGTGGCGAAATCGGCCAGCACGGCTTCGTGTATCATGCCCACGCGTCCTTGCCACTCATCGCTCGGGTGTTCAACCACGGGCACGAAGGTGAGGTGCTGGTACTCGTCGGCCCAGCTCATCATCTCATCACCCTCATAGAGCTGTGCTTCCTGGCGCACTCCCCAATAGAGATAGACGGGCCGACTCATGTCGGTGTCCATCAGGTATTGCAACAGGGCTCGGGCATAAGAGTAGCCTGTGCCACCGGCGATCAGCAGTATGGGGCGGAGCGACTCCTCCCGCAGCCAGGCTTTGCCTAAGGGGATCTCGACTTGGATCGCTCCCTCCTGGCGTAAGCGCTCCAGCACTTCGCCTGGATAGGGGTTACCCGGTGCGGCACCAATCTGCAGTTCAAGCCCTGTGCGGGTGGGGGAACTGGCGATGCTGAAGGGGCGCTTATCTTTTTCGCCCATCACCACCTGCAGATACTGGCCCGGTTTGAAGCAGATGGCCTGTTGGGGTTGCAGGTGGATGTGCCAGATGTGCTCGGCACACTCATTCATCTCTACCAGGCGGCATTCAATTCGTTGCATGCAATGTCCTTGTGGCCTCTCTGGCCTTAGTCGAAGATACCCAGTGAATCCCACAGGCGGTCGATACGCTGTTTCACCTCATGGTCCATGACGATGGGGCGCCCCCACTCCCGCTGAGTTTCTCCTGGCCACTTGTTGGTGGCATCTAACCCCATTTTAGACCCCAGGCCGGAAACCGGAGAGGCGAAGTCGAGATAATCTATGGGGGTGTGTTCGACAAGCGTGGTGTCGCGCGCCGGATCCATCCGGGTGGTGATGGCCCATATTACGTCATGCCAGTTCCGGGCGTTAACATCATCGTCACATACGATCACAAACTTGGTGTACATAAACTGGCGCAGGAAGCTCCAGACTCCCAGCATCACCCGTTTGGCGTGGCCCGGATAGCGCTTCTTGATGGTCACCACCGCCATACGATAGGAGCACCCCTCCGGCGGTAGGTAGAAGTCTACTATCTCGGGAAACTGCTTCTGCAGCAGGGGCACGAACACCTCATTGAGCGCCACCCCCAACATGGCGGGCTCATCGGGCGGCCGCCCGGTATAGGTGGAGTGGTAGATGGGGTTCTGGCGCATGGTCATGTGGGTGACGGTGAAAACAGGGAACTCGTCTACCTCGTTGTAGTAGCCGGTGTGATCGCCATAGGGCCCTTCGGGGGCCAACTCGCCTGGCATGATCACCCCCTCCAGTACGATTTCGGCACTGGCTGGCACCTCGATGTCGCAGGAGAGCGCCTTCACCACCTCGGTACGGCTGCCACGCAGCAGACCGGCGAAGGCGTATTCGGAGAGGGTATCCGGCACCGGCGTCACGGCACCGAGAATCGTGGCCGGATCGGCACCGATGGCCACCACCAGTGGGAAGGGCTGGCCTGGATTGAGCTCCTGGAACTCCCTCAGATCGATGGCGCCACCGCGGTGATCCAGCCAGCGCATGATGAGTTTGTTCTTGCCCAGCAACTGTTGACGGTAGATGCCCAGATTCTGCCGACTCTTGTAGGGCCCCTTGGTGATGGTGAGCCCCCAGGTGAGCAGCGGGGCCACATCGCCGGGCCAGCAGTGCTGAATGGGCAGGCGGGTCAAATCCACCTGGTCACCTGTGAGCACCTGCTCCTGACAGGGCGCCTTGCTGAGGCGCTTGACCGGCATATTCAGCACCTGCTTGAAGATGGGCAGTTTATCCATCAGATCCCGCAACCCCTTGGGCGGTTCCGGCTCCTTGAGCATGGCCATCCACTCGCCCACCTGACGCAGGGCACTGACCTGCTCCTGGCCCATGCCCAGCGCCACCCGCTCCGGGGTGCCGAACAGGTTGGTCAGTACCGGCATGCTGTGGCCCTTGGGGTTTTCAAACAGCAGGGCCGGGCCGCCGGCGCGCAGGGTGCGATCGCTGATCTCGGTCATCTCCAGATAGGGATCGATCTCTTGCTGGATGCGCTTGAGCAAGCCCCTTTGCTCCAGTAGGGCGATAAAATCACGAAGATCCTTATATTTCATATGGTTACTCTATCTCTGCGCCTTGATCAATTATACACGGCTACTTCAGGAGTGGGAGCGGAGCTTGCTCTTCCCCCTTGCCAAGAGGTGGGAGGGGGCTCCATGAATGGGAGGCATGAATGGGACACTTTTCCGTGAATGGGACAGCCACTTCGATGAAGCAAGGGTGAAGCAAGGGGACACCCACTTCGGAGTGAAGCAAGGAGACAGCCACTTCGGTGCCTATCAGCCCTGGTTGCCCAGCAGGGCCAACCGTTCACTCTTCTTCAGACCCGCGACAACCCGTTGCCAGGAGTGGTCTATCATCTCCTGCAGCAGGGTATCGGGCAGTGAGCCATCCAGGCGCACGGTATTCCAGTGCTGCTTGTTCAAGTGGTAGCCAGCGGTGACGGCGGGGTAGAGCTCGCGCCAGAGCAGGGCTTGTTGGGGCTCGGCCTTGAGCGAGAGAGCAAGGGGCAGTTCTTGCCAGGCCACCAGGGCAAACATCTTGCCTGCCACCTTCAAAACCAGTACTTCGGGGCCAAAGGGGAGATCTTCCATCGCTCCCGGTTTGGCTCCCAGATAGTCACGCAGTTGCGGCAGATCCATGGGGCCTCCTCGCGTTAATCCAGGCGATTAAATTTTCGCAGCAGCTGTTGGAAGCCTTGCTGGAAACCGTTACGCGTCTCTTCATCGATCTTGCGCCACTGCTCCTGGGGCTTGAAGGCGATCTCCTGCTTGGTATAGGCATCCGCCCCGGAAAGCGCCACCCAGCGCGGGTTGTAATAGCGCGCACTCTGCGCATCCCATGCCAAGACATGGTTGATCGTACTCTTGAGCTCATCCAGATGGGTCAGGCCATAGCGATTGACTTCGGCACCATACTGGCCGCTGAGCTGGGTGACCCCTTGCTGGGTAGTGGGATCCTGCGACTTGTTGGCATCGGAGCGGGCCCGCAGTTGGGCGGTATAAAACCAGAAGAGCGCCGGGGTGATCTCGCCCTGATTGTAGAGTTGTTGGGCCAGGGCGAAGAGCACGGGCGGCTCATAGCTGTTGGGGTCGGTAAGCACGGCCTCGAGTGCTTGATTGCTACCACTTTGCAGTTCGAAGATAGCGCGTTGGTTCTTCTCGTTGTTGAGAGCCTCAAAGACGGGCTGGAGTTTGGGCTGCAGGGCCTTTTGTTCGGCTTTGGGATCAACCGTCACACAGGCGCTCAACAACAGGGCGCAAAGCAGGCAGAGCAGACGCATGAGATTTCCTTGAGAGGCGCAAACCGTGGCCTCAAGGATAGGGAATTCACCGGCGCGGAGCAAATGGCCATCTTCTCCCCGCTTCACGCTTTCCCCACTTGCCCGGCATTGATAGACTGCCTGCTCTGATTGTCAGCCCGACCAGCGTGGCCGGCGCATTAGCGATGCAAGGAATCAAGCAATGAACAAGCACCATGTGCTCCTGATGTGTGGGGGTGGTAGCAGTGAGCATGACATCTCCCTGTTGAGTGCCAATTTTCTGGAACAGCAACTCAAGGCCCTGCCCGGTATCGAGGTGGTGCGCGTCGAATTATTCGCCGACCATTGGCAGGCGGCCGATGGTCGTCACTGCAGCCTGGGGTTGGATAAGCAACTGCTGGTTGCTGGCGAGAGCTGGCGCGTCGATTATGTGGTGCCCTGCATCCATGGTTTCCCCGGTGAAACTGGCGATATTCAATCCCTGCTCGAGCTGGCGGGTCTGCCCTATCTGGGTTGTGGCTCCGAAGGTAGCAAACTCTGCTTCAATAAGGTGAGCACCAAGCTGTGGCTGACGGCGCTGGGCATTCCCAATACCCCCTTCGTCTTCTTGAGTGAAAACGATGGTGCCGCTCATGCCGAGGCCCATCAGGCCATGCGCCGCTGGGGCGCGGTATTCGTCAAGGCGGCGAGCCAGGGTTCTTCCGTGGGTTGCTACAAGGTGACGGACGTGGCCGGACTCTCCGATGCCATCAACCAGGCGTTTGGTTATTCCGCCCAAGTGCTGGTGGAGAAGGCGGTCAAGCCTCGAGAGCTGGAGGTGGCTGTCTACCAATATGGTGATGAACTGGTGGCGACCAAGCCGGGTGAGATCTGTCTGCCCGGTGATGAGTTCTACAGCTTTGAAGAGAAGTACAGCAGCAGCAGCCACTCCACGACCCGGCTGGATGTGACGGATCTGAGTGCCGAGCAGGTGGAAACCATCCGTACCCTGGCGCTCAAGGCGTTCACCCAGCTCAAACTCAAGGGGCTGTCGCGGGTCGATTTCTTCCTCACCAGCGAGGGCGAAATTCTGCTGAACGAGATCAACACCTTCCCCGGCATGACGCCCATCTCCATGTTCCCCAAGATGCTGCAGCACCATGGCCATGATTTTGGTCAGTTCCTGCTGCAGAACGTAGAGAGCGCCGTGAGCAAATAGCCCAGACGCCCTTGCTTTCGAGGGGAGGGGAGCCGTCGTTATGAATAGGCTTTGAACAGCGGAAACGAAAAAGGGCGGGAAATTATCCCGCCCTTGGTTTAACCCATTGAATTGGGTTGCTTACTTTTGCTGACGCTTCATGGCTTCGAAGAATTCGTCGTTGGTCTTGGTCATGGAGAGCTTGTCGATCAGGAACTCCATGGCTTCGATTTCGCCCATGGGGTGGATGATCTTGCGCAGTATCCACATCTTCTGCAGCTCTTCCGGCAGTGCCAGCAACTCTTCGCGACGGGTACCGGAGCGAGTGATGTCGATGGCCGGGTAGACGCGCTTCTCGGCGATCTTACGCGCCAGATGCAATTCCATGTTCCCTGTACCCTTGAACTCTTCGTAGATCACTTCGTCCATCTTGGAGCCGGTATCGACCAGAGCGGTGGCTATGATGGTGAGTGAACCACCCTCTTCCACGTTACGGGCGGCACCGAAGAAGCGCTTCGGTCTGTGCAGGGCGTTGGCATCCACACCACCGGTCAATACCTTGCCGGAGGAGGGGATGACGGTGTTGTAGGCGCGAGCCAGACGGGTGATGGAGTCCAGCAGGATCACCACATCCTTCTTGTGCTCGACCAGACGCTTGGCCTTTTCGATAACCATTTCGGCTACCTGGACGTGACGGGTGGCCGGTTCATCGAAGGTAGAGGCGACGACTTCGCCCTTGACCATGCGTTGCATTTCGGTCACTTCTTCCGGACGTTCGTCGATCAGCAGCACTATCAGTTCACACTCTGGGTGATTTCTGGTGATGCTCTGGGCAATATTCTGCAGCAGAATAGTCTTACCGGCTTTTGGCGGTGCGACGATCAAGCCACGCTGTCCCTTGCCTATGGGTGAGGCCAAATCCAGCACACGGGCGGTAATATCTTCGGTCGAACCATTGCCGCGCTCCAGACGCATCCGTTTGGTGGGGTGCAGCGGGGTCAAGTTTTCGAACAGGATCTTGTTGCGGGCATTTTCCGGTCGGTCATAGTTGACGGTGTCGACCTTCAGCAGCGCGAAGTAACGTTCACCCTCTTTCGGCGGGCGGATCTTGCCGGAGATGGTATCACCGGTGCGCAAGTTGAAGCGGCGCACCTGGCTGGGGGAGACATAGATGTCATCCGGGCCGGCCAGATAGGAGCTGTCGGCACTGCGCAGAAAGCCGAAACCATCCTGCAGGATCTCCAGCACACCATCACCGAAAATATCTTCCCCGCTCTTGGCGTGAGCCTTGAGGATGGCGAAAATGATGTCTTTTTTATGCAAACGAGCCAGGTTTTCCAGGCCCATGTTTTCGCCAAGCTGTACTAGCTCAGAGACAGGAGTATTTTTAAGTTCAGTAAGATTCATGGTGATGAATGTGTTTCAAAGGAAGTGAAGCGGTTAGACGGTCGCTGGATTGAGGCTGCTTTCGATAGGAGAGAGCGCAGGTCAGCGCGAATGGGTTGTTGCTAAGCTCGTTGTATAAGTTAGCATCAAATAGACGAGGCGTCTATTCCGGCAGCTATAAAAAGCAGGGGCGCTAGAAACGCGCCCCTGTTATGCAATTAGAGGTTGGCGTCCAGGAAGTCTTTGAGCTGTGACTTGGAGAGCGCGCCTACCTTGGTCGCCGCCACGGCGCCGTTCTTGAACAGCAGCAGAGTCGGGATACCGCGAATACCGTACTTAGGTGCGGTCTCGGCATTCTGGTCGATATTCAGCTTGGCAACAGTCAGTTTGCCTGCATACTCATCGGCCACCTCATTCAGGATAGGGGCAATCATTTTGCAAGGGCCACACCATTCAGCCCAGAAGTCGACCAGTACCGGGCCTTGGGCCTTGATCACGTCTGCTTCGAAGCTGGCATCGGTCAGTTGAACAATCTTGTCACTCATCTACCACTCCAGTCTAGTGTTGAACAGCTGTTGGCAAACATAGCCAATAGATGTAAATAAAAGGCAAATAGTTGCCCTATTTGAAATGATCCTGTTTATTATTGCAAGTCTAACCTGATAACCTGTCCGCCATGAGCAAAACACACTTAACTGACGTAAAATTCGCCCAGATGGGGCTAGAGCCACAGGTTCTGGCCGGTCTGGAAGCCAAGGGATTTCATTACTGTACGCCGATCCAGGCGCTCTCCCTTCCCATTCTATTGGCAGGTAAGGATATCGCTGGCCAAGCGCAAACCGGGACCGGCAAGACCATTGCCTTCCTGGCGGGTATCTTTAACCACCTGCTGATGCATCCTGCTGCCGAAGGGCGCCAAACCAATCAGCCGCGCGTGCTGATCATGGCGCCGACTCGTGAGCTGGCGGTGCAGATCTATAATGATGCTGAACCTATGGGCGAGAGCACCGGCTTCAAGCTGGGTCTGGCCTATGGTGGCGATGGCTACGATAAGCAACTTGCCGTCCTGGAGAAGGGCGTGGATGTGCTGATCGGCACCACAGGCCGCATCATTGACTATATGAAGCAAGGCATCATAGATCTGTCACGCATCCAGGCCGTGGTGTTGGATGAAGCGGATCGCATGTTCGATCTGGGCTTCATCAAGGATATCCGCATGCTGTTCCGCCGCATGCCGCCGCCTGCCCAGCGTCTGAATATGCTCTTCTCCGCCACCCTGTCGCTGCGCGTGCAGGAGCTGGCCTATGAGCATATGAACCAACCACAGCATGTACAGATTGAACCCGAACAGATGACGGGAGTACGCATTCAGGAGGAGCTCTTCTACCCCTCCAACGAAGATAAGATGCTGCTGCTCTTGACCCTGATCGAAGAGGAGTGGCCGGATAAAGCCATCGTCTTTGCCAACACCAAGCATGTCTGTGAAGAGGTGCATGGCTGGCTGGAGCAGGATGGCCACCGAGTCGGTCTGCTGACCGGTGATGTACCCCAGAAGAAGCGGTTGAAGATCCTGGAGGATTTCACCAAGGGCACGCTGGACATACTGGTGGCGACTGATGTGGCCGCTCGTGGTCTGCACATCCCCGATGTGACTCACGTCTTTAACTATGACTTGCCCGATGATTGCGAAGACTATGTGCATCGCATCGGCCGGACCGGTCGTGCTGGCAAGAGTGGGCACTCCATCAGCTTTGCCTGTGAAGATTATGCCTTCAACCTGCCGGGTATCGAAGAGTACATTCGCCATCCGATCCCGATGAGCAAATATGATCGCCAAGCGCTGCTGCAGGATGTCACTGCGCCGAAGCGTATCCATCGTCATCGTGCGGGCGTGAATCGTAATATGCGGGACAGACAACCGAGTGCGGGTCGTCGTCGTGGGCCCAGAAAACCCTGACAGGATGTCACAGTGAACCAGTCACCTCTCTATGCGGCCATAGATCTAGGCTCCAACAGCTTTCATATGCTGGTGGTGCGAGAGGTGGCCGGCGCTATCCGTACAGTCGCCAAGGTTAAACGCAAGGTTCGCCTGGCGGCGGGCCTGGATGCCAACAACAGTCTGAGCCATGAGGCCATGGCGCGGGGTTGGGACTGCTTGCGTCTGTTCGCCGAACAGTTGCAGGACGTGCCTAAAGAGAATACCCGTATCGTTGGCACCGCAACCCTACGTCTGGCGGAGAATGTCGCCGATTTCCTGATCGAAGCCGAGCGCATCCTGGGTCACCACATTGAGGTGATCAGCGGTGAAGATGAGGCGCGCACCATCTACCAGGGGGTCTCCTGGACCTCTAGCGGTGAAGGCAAGCGACTGGTCATCGACATAGGCGGCGCCAGTACCGAGCTGGTGATTGGCGAACAGAACGATGCCAAGCTACTCAACAGTCTGCATATGGGGTGTGTCACCTGGCTCAAACGCTATTTCAGCGATGGCCTGCTCAACGCCCATAACTTTGATGCGGCGATACTCGGCGCCAAAGCGATACTGGCTGATGTGCAACAAAGCTATGTGGATATGGGCTGGATCACCTGTGTCGGTGCCTCCGGTACTGTGCAGGCGCTGCAGGAGATCATGATTGCCCAGGGGCGTAGTGAGCGAGTCACCTTGCCCAAGCTGCTGGAGCTCAGGGCCCAGGCTGAGTTGTGCGGCCGTACCGAGCAACTGGCCCTGCAGGGCTTGGCGCCCGAACGGCTGACGGTGTTTCCGACCGGCCTCGCCATCCTCATCGCCATCTTCGAAACCCTCAAGATCGACAACATGACTCTGGCTGGCGGCGCCCTGCGCGAAGGCTTGATCTACGGCATGGTGGGACGTAAGCGAGATTGTGATGCGCGGGAACGTACCGCCGAGAGTCTGATCACCCGCTACCAGCTGGATCGTGAACAGGCGGAGCGAGTGCGCAATGTGGTGCTGACGGCTTTCGTTCAGCTCAAGGCCGCTTGGCATCTGAGCGAGCAGTATGGGCGGCCTATGCTGCGCTGGGCTGCCATGCTCTACGAGCTAGGCTTGTGCATCGAGTACAAGAAGGCGCCCCAGCATGCGGCCTACATCATAGATAACATCGACATGCCGGGCTTCACTCCAGCCCAGAAGCAGCTGTTGTCGGCGCTGCTGTTAAATCAGCGTGATGATTTTAAACTGGATGCCCTGGAGCGCCAGAATGCGGTCTCCATGAATCAGGCCTGTCATCTGGCTCGCCTGCTGCGTCTGGCGATTATCCTCTGCATGCGCCGCACCGAAGGCACAGTGCCCGAGTTTCGCTTTGAGGCGGACGAGGATAAGCTCACCATCTGGCTACCCCAAGGGTGGCAGCAGGGCCATTACCTGCGTGCCTCGGAGTTGCAGGAAGAGGCTAAGCGACAGACCCTGATGGGTTGGCCGACCCGGATAGTCGAAGAGTAACCCTTTAGAATACCAAGGAGCCGAAAGGCTCTTTTTTAATGCCAGTTGCAGCGCGAATTAGAGTAAAAACGTATGAGGTGGCTGATGAGGTGGCTGATGAGTTGGCAGATGGGTGCTCAAGGTGGTGAATCATCATGGTGCCAGAGGGCTATTTTGGTGCAAAACGGCTTGTCTGCTGACCAGATCGGTAATTAATCATAAATCTAGCTGTCACAAAGGGCGTGTAATATACGCTCTGGATTGGATTTTCCTTTGGTCTCTCGGTAGCCTGATCTATTTCAACTAATTGATTGATAATGTTTTTTTTGACAATCCTGATCGGGCTGCAGAAAAGATGATCATGGCAATCAAAAAGTTGAGGAAAATTTGACAGAAGTCAGTAAAATTGGCATCAACCATGAATGTGGTATCAGTCGTGGTGGTTCTAAAGTGCTGGTAAGTGTTGACGCTTTAGACAAGAAGTGGCTTAGCAAAGCCAATAGAATTAGTAGCTGATCGGCTGCTGGTGCGAGAAGCTAGGAAGCCTAGCGCGGTACAGCCGGTTAACATTATGCAGAGAATCACCTGGCCAAAAGCCAACAGGGAGCAACAAATGAGCAAAGGATTGAATAACTGGCTTTCCGCCATCGCAATGTCGAGCATGTTGTTTGCTGGTGCTGCTAGCGCCAAGAGCTATACCTTGGCTGAGAGTCAGGGCAAAGGGTTTGCCGTAAACGCCAAAAGTGCTGTGACTATCCAGATTGCCAACGCCAATCTGGCGGATCTGGTCATAGGCTTTGATGCGACGACCACTAGCACTCCCGGCCGTTTGCTTTATACCCTCTTCTCCGAGCCGGATGGTTCCCAAGTCTTCTCTGATGGCATGACTGGTGCGGGCTCTTTCAGCCGCAGTGGGAAAAACAGTGCCAACATGCTGCGCCTGCAGATCACCTCTAACGATAGCTACGCTTTGAACGGTATTCGTATCAGCGGAGCTAACATCAATGACGTGACCGTGATTGGGGATGTCATCGTCTCCAATAATGTCACCGTGAATGGCAATGTGACGCCTGCCGTACCCGAGCCAGAGAGTTATGCCCTGATGGGTGTGGGTCTGCTGGGGCTGCTGCTGTCACGTGCTCGTAACAGAAAACGGGTATCAATGAGTTCCCGTTTTGCTGTTTAAAATAAAAATAAGAATAAGATAAAAGATTATTTGGTGTTGATATGCGCTCAGGATGAGTATGGGTATTGGCACCGTAAAATAAACTAACCGAGAAAAATATTATATCTGCTCAAGATGGCTTAAAGGTATTTACTGCTGTTGCCTTCGAGTAAATAGATTTGGAGATAATTGTTATGAAAAAAATGGTTAAATGGGCGGCCTCAGTTGTGGTTGCGACTGCGCTGTTGGGTGGTAATGCTCAAGCTGCCGTATACAAGGCAGATGGTAACCTGGGTCAAAGCTTGCTCGTTACCCTGTTGGGTGGTGATAACGGTTCTTGGGTTAGCTTCGTGACTCAAGTTGTAGGCAAATTTACTCTCTCTACAACCGGTGATGCTGAGGCTGGAGCTACAGCCTTGAATAAGCCCAAGACCAAATACTACGTTACTGGTTCATCAGAAGAGGGCAGTTCTGTTAGCTACTTCTCCCTGATACCGACGGCAGGTTCTTCCATCACAGTAAATGCCAATGGCATCTCTGGTGAGAACTTCACCATTGCCGCTGTGCCTGAGCCAGAAACTTATGCCCTGATGGGTGTGGGTCTGCTGGGGCTGATGCTGGGCCGTCGTCGCAAGAGTGCTGTTCAGGCGATTGCCTGATAGGTTGAGTGGGTGCCGATTTAGCAGTATAAAAAAATTAAGCTGACGCACCCAGATTTGAGTAGTAGATGTAGGCATCGTTGCTTGTATAGCTGGTTAATATGGAGATTAACGCTATGAATAAATTAGTAAAATGGATGGCTGCCGTAGCCATGGTGAGTGTACTTTCAGGTGGTTCTGCTAACGCGGCACTCTATTCTGCCGATGGTAGCAAGGGTGAAAGTCTGGTCATTACACTGTTGTCTGGTTACTCCAAGTCCGTGCTGGACTTCACCGCGACCCTGCTGGGCCTGGGTGATTACACGCTGGAAGGGAATTCACTGAAGGCTTATGGTGTAGAAGCCGATGAAGATAATGCCTCTTTGCTGTCTGGTGTAGCTAAGCAGTTGAAGAGCAGCACCGGGACTTTGACCATCAAACCCAACGCGGGCACCACATTCCAACTCACCAACATTGTTAGCACCAATGGTGTTAGCAGCTTCACTGTGAACAAGGTTCTGCCTGCTGTGCCTGAGCCAGAAACTTATGCCCTGATGGGTGTGGGTCTGCTGGGTCTGCTGCTGGCACGTCGCCGCAAGAGTGCAACTGTTTCCTTCGCTTAAATTTGGCTTGTAAAAGGCCGAGTGCAAAATAGGAATAATGGCTGGTAGCAAATGAGAATATTCTTGTTGCTGACGACCATTATTCCTTTATTTTTATGCGGCTTATTTTTACAGAGCAAGATGAGATTGTGCTGAGATAAGTTCAGTCGAAAATATGAGTGAATGCCGAACATCACTATCTAGCACTCTCTATATTGTCTGTAGCAAAAAAAGAGATAACCTGATCCCCGTTACCCATTTTATTATTCACGCTGAGTCTTGAGGTATTGGATTTGCGACAATTAGAGAAACATAAAGGGCAATACCCTTATTGCCTTGCGGTAGCTATGGGGTTGTCCCTGATTTCTCTGCATGCCCAGGCTCACTACGATGAGACCGACCATTTTAAGGCGCTGGCCTCACTCTCTACCCTGCATGACGACAACGTGTTTCGTCTGGCCGATGGTCAAAGCAGTGGCGATCTGAGTCGTAGCGACACCATCTACACCCCTACCTTGCGTGCCCTGTACGACAACACCTTTTCGCGGCAGCAAGTGTCGCTGGATGCCTCTATCTTCCAGCCCCATTATCAGAACAACAGCGAAATGCAGTATACCGGGCATGACACCTCAGTTCGCTGGAACGGTGCAGTGGGGGAGCTCTGGCATCCGCAGTTAGGCTACGAAAACAGCCAAAATCTTGCCTCGTTCGAAGATGTCGCCTTGGGCGTGAAAGACATGATCAATGAGCAGATCTTTTCGGGTGGCGTGGCGTATGGGGGTGAGCGCAACGGTAAGGCGCTGTTTGATGCCAGCCGTAAAGAGAAGTATCACGACACTCAGCGTTATCTCAACCTGGTCGATCAGGGGTTTGGTGTGGCGGGTGGCTGGATAACAGATAAGGGCACCCAGGGCACTCTGCGCTACGACAATCGAGATATCCATTTTACCGAGCCACTACAACAAGTGCTCAGTCGCGACTACAGCCAAAACAAGCTCAAGCTCGGCACCCTGTGGCCTGTGACGCCTAAGGTGAATCTGGGGGCCAGTATCGGGCGTATCGCCTGGCAATTTGATGCCAATGGCAGCCATAGCAGTGACTTTTTTGGTGGGGCCGATGCAAGTTGGCAATACAGTGAAAAGTTGCGACTCAGCACGGCATATAATCGTGATGCCGATGATCCTGGGGCTAATCTGCGGCTGAGTATGACCAATGCCTATAACCTGCAGGCCGATTGGCGTATGACAACCAAGCTGGGTTGGAATGCCTCCTGGAAGCGACGCAAGACCAGCTATGGCGTGGTGGAGAACTCCCGGTTACCCCAACAGAATGATACGACAGACAGCTATCGTCTGGGGTTGGGCTGGAGCCCGCGCGACTTCTTCAGCAGTAATCTCTTCGTGCAAAGTGAGGAGCGCAGTAGCAATCTCTCCTTCAATGGCTACCAAGACGAGCAAATCGGTCTGGATCTTCAATTCAAATACTAACAGGACAGGATATGAACGATATTGCATCGCTTCCCCATGTTCAGCCTGCGAATGGGCAGCAGGAGAGGGAGTCACAAGCAGCGGCGAGTCATTATGAGCTGATGACGCCCACCATGGCGACCCGACTGGGCGAGATGGAGAAGATCGCTCCACTGACTACCCTGTTCAAATCTTTTATCGATCCCATTGTGGTGGTCGCCAGCCTCTACCTGTTGCATTTCTTCTTCGAGGTGACCTTTAGCGGCCCGGAAGTCATTTTGGCGGCCATGGCCTTTTTGCTGACCATCATCTTTATGGATGGGGCCTTCTTGTTTCTGCCGGGAAGTTTTCGCTCCTGGCAGGGGCTCGGCAGCTTCATCGGCAGTTGGCTCTTCATTGTCCTGAGCCTGGGTCTCATCGGCTATGTCAGTGGCATAGCCGAGTACTTCTACCCCCCCTATATTCTCACCTGGTTTGTCGCTGCGCCCATGGCCCTGCTGTTGACCCATACCGGGGTAAAAAGCCTGCTGTTGCCATCCCTGTTCAAGGCCAAACGCCGGCGAGTAGCCATAGTCGGTGCCAACCAGGCAGGTCAGGCCCTGCGGGCGCGGATCTGCGGCAACCCCTATCTGAATATGGAGTTTGTGGGTTTCTTTGATGATCGCGAGTTGAATCGTCTGGAGGGGATTACCCAAGCGGATCTGCTCTGCACGCTCAACCAGATGCCGGAGTATATAGCGCAAAATGATATCAATCGAGTCTATATCTCCCTGCCCATGTCGTCACAACCCCGGGTGATGAAGCTGCTGGATGAGCTGCAAGACAGCACGGCCTCCATTTATTTCGTCCCCGACTTCTTTATCTTCGATATGATACAAGCTCATGTGGATCACGTGGCGGGCATCCCGGTGGTTTGCATCTGCGAGTCACCTTTCCGCGGTATCAAAGCTGTGATCAAACGCGCTTCGGATGTGGTCTTTGGCCTGATGATTCTGGCGCTGATCTGGCCCATCATGCTGGCGACCGCGGTGGCGGTAAAAGTGACCTCGCCTGGCCCTGTGATCTTCAAGCAGCGGCGTTATGGTGCTGATGGCAAGAGCATCATGGTCTATAAGTTCCGCTCCATGACGGTGATGGAAGATGGCGCCAAGGTGACTCAGGCGCAGCAAAATGATCAGCGCTTCACCCCCATAGGCGGTTTCTTGCGCAAGAGCTCGCTGGATGAACTGCCCCAGTTCCTGAATGTGCTGGAAGGTTCCATGAGCATAGTAGGGCCGCGCCCCCATGCTAACGCCCACAACGAGTACTATCGCAAGTTGATCAAGGGCTACATGATTCGTCACAAGGTGCGGCCTGGCATCACAGGTTGGGCCCAGGTAAATGGCTGTCGCGGTGAAACCGACACCCTGGACAAGATGGAAAAACGGGTACAGTTTGATCTGGATTACCTGCGCCACTGGTCACTTTTTATGGACATCAAGATCATCTTCATGACCGTCTATCAGGTGATCAAGCGGGAAGGCAACGCCTACTAGCCCCTTCAACCACCTCCTTGGCAGGGTGAGGAGTAGATTTTCTCCCTCCCCTTTTTTCAAGGAGGGCTGGGGTGGGGTTAGGCTCTTGAGCTCTAGAAGCCAGAGTCACCCCCTCCCGGCCACCCCCTGGCAGGGTGAGGAGCAGCATTTCTCCCTCCCCTTTTTTTCAAGGGGAGGGCTGGGGTGGGGTTAGGCTCTTGAGCTCTAGAAGCCAGAGCACCCCCTCCCGGCCTCCCCCTTAGCAGGGGGAGGAGCAGCATTTCTCCCTCCCCTTTTTTTCAAGGGGAGGGTTGGGGTGGGGTTAGGCTCTGGAGCTCTAGAAGCCAGAGTCACCCCCTCCCGGCCACCCCCTGGCAGGGTGAGGAGCAGCATTTCTCCCTCCCCTTTTTTTCAAGGGGAGGGCTGGGGTGGGGTTAGGCTCTTGAGCTCTAGAAGCCAGAGCACCCCCTCCCGGCCTCCCCCTTAGCAGGGGGAGGAGCAGCATTTCTCCTCCCTTTTTTTCAAGGGGAGGGCTGGGGGCTCTATTTAATTTGATCGAGCGTTTGCTTAATGTTGGCCAATACTGCATCGATTTCGTGAGCAATTTGCGGGTTGGTGAATCTGAGAACAATCAGATTCAGTGAGTTAAGATATCGGTCTCTGGTTTGATCGGCATCTTGCGCTTCAGGTGTGAAATGACTTTCTCCATCAATCTCTATGACCAAACGCTTGGATGGGCAGTAAAAGTCGACAATGTAGCAACCGATGCCATGTTGACGACGGAATTTGACATCAAGCTGTTGTTTATTAAGACGGTGCCAAAGAATTTTCTCTGGGTTTGTTATGTTGCCACGCAGCTGTTGGCGGAAACCAATTAGAGTTTTTGGATTAAAAATATTGCCCATCGGTCGTGCACTTCAAATCGATGATGATGTAGAAAGTTTAGGCGACCTTCGGGACTAGGTGACTGACATTGTTACCGTTACCCCTCCGGCCCCCCCTCTTGGCAGGGGGAGGAGCAGCATTTCTCCCTCCCCTTTTTTCAAGGGGAGGGTTGGGGTGGGGTTAGGCTCTTGAGCTCTAGAAGCCAGAGCCACCCCCTCCCTGCCTCCCCCTTAGCAGGGGGAGGAGCGGCATTTCTCCTCCCGTTTTTAGCGGGGGGTTAACGAATTTAAAAACAAATTGATACCAACAGAGTTGAGAGCGAATGACTATGCATAAGAAAAAAGTGATGACCACTAGGACACTGCTGAGTGCTGCGCTTGTCATGGCGTTGGCCTTGACGGGCTGTGGTGATGATAAGGCTAGCTCGCCGAGCCAGGTGTTGGCGCGGGTGAATGGCAAAGAGATCACAGTGCTGCAGCTCAACTATCTGTTGGCGCAAAACCAGAACCTGCCCAAGGCCCAGCAACGCAGCAAGCAAGCCCTGCTGGATGAGCTGATCCAGCAGGAGCTGCTGGTGCAACTGGCGACCGAGAAGAAGCTGGATCGCAACCCCAATGTGCTGCAGGCCATGGAGTTTGCCAAGCGCCAGGTACTGGCCCAGGCTGCTGCAGGTCAAGAGATGGCCTCAATCAAGGATCCTTCAGAGACTGACCTGAAGGCGTTCTACCAGGCTAATCCTCATCTGTTCGCCGAGCGTCAGGTGTATGCCTTGGCGGCCTTCCTGGTCAAGGCCGATGCCCTGACGCCAGAGACGGCGACCGCCTTGAATAGCTCCAGTACTGATGAACAGACAGCCAGCATACTCAAAGAGCACGGCGTCAACTTTACCAGCACTCGTACCTCTACCCCGGCTGAAGCCCTGCCGGAAGCCGTGGTCAAGCAACTCACCCAGATGCAGTTGGGCGACATAGTGCAAGTCAAAGAGGCGGGCAACATAGTGATGATGCAGCTTAAAGGGCGCACTGCGGCCCCCATGAGCTATGAGCAGTCGCGTTCTGCCATTTTGCAGCATCTCAAGCAGGGCAAGTTGCAGAGTGAAGGCAGCAGCAAGCTCGAACAGTTGAAGCAGAAGGCCAAACTTGAGTATCTGCAAAAGTTTGATGAAGGCACAGCGGCTAAAGTGGAAAGCCCAGCGGCCTCTGCGGCTCAAAGTAGCCAAGCCGCGGGTGATGATCATCTGAAGTCTGGTTTGAAGGGGCTGAAATAATGGTGAAGAAATGGTTGTTACTCATCGGCTGCCTGGCGGCCAGCGTGGCACTGCAGGCGGCACCGACGCCAGCGAACCGCTATACCCTGGGTGCCGGTGATGTCATCAAGGTTGCGGTCTATGACCACCCGGACATGCAGTTTGAAGCCGAGATCACCGATGACGGCACCCTGAGCGTACCGCTTATCAAGCGGGTCAAGCTGGCGGGTCTCACCTTTAGTCAGGCCGAAAATGAAATCGCCAAACGGCTGGAGCAGGGCGGCTATGTGCAGGATGCCCACGTCAACATACTGATCACCGGTTACCGCAGTCAGCTGGTCTCGGTCATTGGTGAGGTGAATCGTCCAGGTCGCTATCGCCTGGAGGGGGAAACCTCGCTGGTGACCATGCTGGCCAATGCCGGCGGCGTCGCGGCGGCGGGGGGCGATATCGTCTACCTGCTGCGGGATGGCAAGCAGCAGCAGTTATATCTGCCTTCGCTCATCCAGGAGGGTAACCCGGTCGTCAATATGATGCTCAAGTCTGGTGACCAGCTCTATGTGCCGCGCTTCAAGCAGGTGTTTGTCTACGGTGAAGTCAACCGCCCAGGCTCCTATCGCCTGGAGCCAGGTATGACTGTGATGCAGGCGCTGGCCCAGGCCGGTGGCTTTGGTCCCAAGGCCGACAAGAGTGGTATCGAGCTGCAGCGCAAAGCCAAGAATGGCGAGCTGGAGAAAAAAGAGGTCGAGCTGACCCATTCCCTACAGGCCGAAGATGTGATCTTCGTGACTGAAAGCCTGTTCTAACGGAGCCTTGACCATGAGTTTTCAACAATTCCTGCAGATCCTTAAAGCCCGCCGCATCGCCCTCTTGGCGGTGCTGTTTACCGTGGTGCTCACCGCGCTGGGGGTTTCGTTACTGCTACCCAAGCAGTATACCGCCGAAGCCTCCATCGCCATTGATACCGGCAAGCTCGATCCGCTCAGCAATATGCCCATGTCGGGGCAGCTGATCCCGGGCTACCTGGCCACTCAGGTGGATATCCTCACCAGCCATGAGACCGCCCGTAAGGTGGTGGAGTTGCTGAAACTGGATCAATTCGCCGAGGCCCAGCAGCAGTTTGCTGAAGACCAAAAAGGTAAGGGCGATATTCGCGATTGGTTGGCGGATAGTGTTCTCAAAGGGTTGGATGTGAAACCCTCCCGCGAGAGCAACGTGATTAATCTGACCTATACCTCGCCGGATCCTGCCTTCGCCTCGACCCTGGCCAATACCTTTATTGATGCCTATAAGGCGCTGATCATCCAGATCCGCTCCGGCTCGGCGCAACAGAACAGCATCTTCTTCCAGCAACAACTGAAAACGGTGCAGGGCAAGCTGGAGCAGGCCCAGGTGCGCCTCTCTGACTTCCAACAGGCCCAGGGCATAGTGGCCACCGATGAGCGGCTGGATATCGAGACCCAGCGTCTGGCCGATATCTCCACTCAACTGGTGAATGCCCAGGCCCAGAGTTTCGATGCGGAATCCCGTGCCCGCAGCGATAGCAAGGATGTGGCGCCAGATGTGCTGAATAACCCGCTGATCCAGCAGCTCAAGGCTCAGGTGGCGCAGCAGGAGGCCAAGTTCAAGCTGTTAGCCTCCAAAGAGGGCCCCAATCACCCGCTCTATAAGCAGGCTCAGGCCGAGCTGAGCTCTACCCGTCAGCAACTGAGCGCCCTGATCCGTCAGTACACCAAGGGGCTGGATAATACTGCCGATAACGCTCAACTGCGTCAGGCCAGCCTGCAACAGGCGCTAGCCGAGCAGAAAGCCAAGGTGCTGGAGCTCAAGGCTCAACGCTCCAAGCTGGATATACTGCAGCGCGATGTAGACTCAGCCCAACGAGTCTATGAAGTGGCCATGCAGAAGCTCTCTGAAGCCGCCATGGAGAGTAACTCAGATGCTACCAACGTGGCTGTGCTCAAGGCGGCACCAGAGCCGAGCAACCCTTCGAAGCCTAAGGTGTTGATCAATCTGATCCTGGCCTGCTTCTTGGGTTCCCTGCTAGGGGTGGGGTTTGCACTGCTGCTGGAGTTGCAGGATCGCCGCATTCGCTCCACCGCCGATATCGAGCAACTGTTGCAGATACCGGTGCTGGCCGATCTCAGCGGTCACTACAGCGCCAAAGCCATCAAGCCCGCCGCAAGCAGCCATCTGGCCCCTACTGTCTAAAGAGGATCGCAACATGTCGCAACAAGATGTCATCGAAGCGCCGACTCAGGTAGGCAAGATTGGTCGTGTGCTGCTGGAGAGTGGTCGACTCACCGAGCAGCAGGCGGAAAAAGTATTGCTGCGCCAGCAGGAGCGCAAGATCCGCTTCGGCGAGGCCGCTATTGAATTGGGTTATATCAAGGAGGCAGACATTCAGTTTGCCCTGGCCCGCCAGTTCTCTTACGCCTATCTACAACCGGGGGATGGCTTGGTCTCTGAGCAGGTGGTGGCGGCTTACTACCCTTACACCCCCTATGTAGAGCGGCTGCGCAGCCTGCGCAGCCTGCTCAACCAGCGCTGGATCCAGCAAGGGCACAAGGCCCTGGTGCTGGTCAGCGATGAGGCGGGTAGCGGCTGTACCGAACTGGCGGCTAATCTGGCCGTGGTCTTCGCCCAACTGGGCGAGCGCACCCTGCTGATTGATGCGGATTTGCGGGATAGTCAGCAGCACCTGCTGTTCAAGTTGACCAACCGTCAGGGCTTGACCGATATTCTGGCCGATCGGGCTGATATTGGCTGCATCCACAAGATCAACCGCCTGCCGGGTCTTTCCGTGCTGACCAGCGGTACCCCGGCCCCTAACCCCCAGGAGCTGTTGGCGCGCCCCCAGTTCAAGCTCTTGCTGGATGAGCTGGAGCAGCACTTTGATGTGATCCTGATTGACTCGCCAGCTCTTGATAGTTGTGTTGATGCCCAAGTTATTGCAGCACCGGTCCACGGCGTCGTTTTAGTGGCAAACCAAAATGAAACTAAAACTAAAGGATTACAAGAGGCAATAGGTCAAATAAGAAACACGGGATCTCAGATCTTGGGTTGTGTGTTAAATAACCATTAAAGGCTCTATATGGCTCAGAATCCAATGCTGGCTAACATAAATGTGAACCGATGGTCGGTCCATCATGGGCTACTATTGCTAGGTATTCTGAGCCTAGTTATTCCATCAATTTTACAACTAGATAAAGAGTTGTGGAATTCTGTGGATCAAGACCATGGTCCCATCTTATTGGCTGTGTTTGCTTGGCTATTATGGCGTGAAATACCTGATTTATTAGGCATGCCCACACGAGGTTCATTAGGCGGCTGGATTATGATCACTCCAGCACTTTTACTCTATGTGGTTGGACACTCACAGAAAATACTACCGGTAGAGGTGTTTGCATATATTCCACTTACTGTCGGGTGGATAGTCTTATATAAGGGGTGGACAGGGGTATGCAAAGTTAAATTTGTCTTGTTTTTCATGCTGTTTCTAATCCCATTGCCAGGGGTTGTAGTCGATGCATTGACCAATGAGCTAAAACAAGGTGTTTCGGCAGTAGCTGAACAATTGCTGTATTATCTTGATTATCCAGTCGCACGCAGTGGTGTCACATTGACGGTAGGAAATTATCAGCTATTGGTGGCAGATGCGTGCTCTGGTTTGAATTCTCTTTTTAGCTTATTTGCTCTGGGTGTGATTTATTTGTATTTGCAGCAATACAAATCGTTACTTCATAATTTTATATTGATAGTTTTTATTCCTCCAGTCGCCATACTGGCAAATATCATGCGTGTTATAGTGCTAGTTCTTGTGACTTATCACTTAGGTTCGGCAGCAGGGCAAGGTTTTATTCATGGTGTGGCGGGTATGTTCTTGTTCGTAATTGCCTTGTTGACGCTTTATTGTATTGATGCATTTTTGATTGTGTTGTTTTTTAAAAAAGTAAGCAGGAGATGATATGTTAAACACTAAAAGCTTACTGTTATCTTTAGTTATGATTTTATCCGCCATAGCAGCATATGCCATGCGGCCGCATGCACAGGGCCATGTCAGTATCGAAAAAAGCATATTAGAAAATAGCATTCCAAGGGAATTTGATGATTGGGTGGCTGAAGATGATAAATCCGGTCTAGTTGTTAATGGTGACGTACAGAAGCAACTTGATGATATATATAGTCAGGTATTGTCAAGAAGTTATATACATAAAAAAACCGGATATAGGATCATGCTATCAGTCTCTTATGGAGGAGAGCAAAGCCGGGCTCTACAGATCCATAGGCCCGAGGTGTGTTATGCGGCACAAGGCTTCCATATTTCAGATAAGAAAAAAACAACATTGGATATAGGTTCTACAAGAATACCGGTCATGGAAATGCTTGCCACATATGAAAACAGACACGAACCAGTCATCTACTGGGTAAGAATAGGTGATTCATTAGTCAGGGGAAATATAGAGCAGGGTTTGGCCAGAGTTCGCTATGGTTTACAAAGGCAGATACCAGATGGACTCCTATTTAGAATTTCAAGTATCGATACAGATTATGTGCAAGCGTCAGCTGAGCAAAAAAAGTTTATCTCGGAGTTGGTATCAAATTTAAGTGTAAAAGGTCGTCAGCTTATTCTTGGTAATAATTAATTGCCTTAACTTAGATAACAGAGATAATTGTGAATAAATCGTCTACATTTAAGGCATCTCTCTGGGCTCTGACCAATAGTGTTGGTACGCGGGGGCTGTCATTTTTATTTTTTGTTGTATTAAGTCGAGCATTATCACCATTGGAAATGGGAGTAATGGCTCTGGCGTTGAGTATTTCATTTATTGCTGATACTTGTACCGATGCCGGTTTAAGTGAATCAATTATTCGTAGTGATGATACCAGCAAGCAATTTTTACGGGCAGTAACAACAGTTCAGGTTGGTATAGGCGTTGGTTTTACTTTATTGGCAACTTTGCTAGCACCTCTATTTTCTCTTGTATTTAAGCAAGACTTGAGTCTGGTTTTGCCAGCTGTACTTCTTACTACAGTAATTAATGCGATCGGATTGTGTCCGCAGGCGCAACTTAAAAAAGAGTTGCGATTTAAAGAAATCACCATAAGAAATATACTCGGAACTATCTTTGGTGGTCTCGTCGGTATAACTATGGCTTATTTCAACTTTGGCGTTTGGAGCCTGGTTGCAATGAATATGGTCAATGGTTTAACCGGGACGGTTATCTGTTGTATAGCAGCAAAATGGTTGCCCTATCCAACAGTAAATTTAATATCACTTAAAGCTTGTAAAAAATTTGCCATGGGCATGACCGCTACACGAGTACTGGAGAATTCTATATCTAGAGCCGATCAGTTTATAGTTGGCTCTGTTTTCGGTGCGGCCGTTTTGGGCTTATATGCGTTGGCAGTTAAATTGTATGATGTGCTATTTCAGGTAATTTGTGGTCCACTGTCTGATGTGTTTTTCTCTAAGCTTTCAAGTTTGACAAAGGATCGAGAAAAATTCAATTTGGCATTTTTTAAATTTATAAGTATTTCTGCGTTGGTGGGCCCTGCTGTATTTACCTTGAGTGCCATATTCTTTTATCTGTTTCTAGTGGAAATATTTGGTGCCCAGTGGGTGGGGGCTAGGCCATACATTTTAGTTATCCTGCTCTTTGGTTCACTGCAATCTATAGCTTATATCCATAGTGTCGCCTTGGTTGCGTTAGGTTTTGCTGGTGCTAGATTAAAACTCGCATTGACTAGCATTACGCTGTGGTTAGTTACAATTATATTTTTGGTACACTATGGTCCACTCATGGCAGCAGTGGCATGGGCATGCAGGGTTACGGTTGTTGTGCCGCTACAAATATTCATGCTAAAGCGTAGAATGGAATTTACATGGTTAACGTATATGCGTGCAATTTTACCAGGGGTACTTGGAGTTGTCGCAGCATTATTGCCATTCGGTGTATATGTGACCCTGCAGCATGGATATGGCGTGCAGTACGCAACAATATATTCAGTCATCGTTTTCTTGGGTGCTGCCTTGCTATTAATAATTACGCAATTTTCAACGTCGGCATTCGCAAGGCATATGTTGATGGAAATAAAGAGTAAAGTCCAAGTCAGGCTGGGGGCATAATGAAGTTACTAATTGTAAACTGGGCTGGCTTAAATACCGGTGATGATGCGATGCTGGAGGCTGTTGTATGTCGAGTCAGGAGTCGTTGGCAGAATCCAGAAATTGCTATTATTGGTCATCATATTACTGCTGAACTGGCTGCCAGGCTCAATGTTTCTGTTGTCGGAGGTATATTCGAAACAGAGCAGGGGCTGCGTAAGTGGGGCGCTATTTCGACTGCTATCCGTTGGGCTGATGTGGTTTTGGTCGGTGGTGGGGATATCATTCGTGAACGGATTGCCTCACTACTGCCCTTTGCGTTGGCCATGTTATATGGCAAGCCTGTTGCCGCGATTAGTGTAGGCGTTGTTGATATCTCGTCTAGTCGATTTTGGCAGAGTTGTTTTCAATTTCTGATGCTAGGTGTTACCAAAATGTATGTGCGTGATAAGAGAAGCTATGAGCTCTTATCTCTAGGTAATACGGACAACAAAAAATTAATTCTTGCTCCTGATGTCGCATTTACCCATCTTGTCGGTTGCGAGTCATCAGATAGGCATGGCGGTACTCAGGCGCATATTAACGTCTGCGTGAATATTCGTGAGTTGAACGATGCGGCTTATCTAGGTGTTATGTCTTCAGGTAAGAGTACGTTAGTTGATACAGTAAAACAGCTGATCCTCTCCATTCCTCCAGAAAAAATGGGGCGAATTAAAATGGTTCCCATGGTTGATGATGCGGCCATCCATATTACCTGCGATAACCGGGATAGTGATTTACCGACACTCCGTTTATTGGCCGAGCAGTTGCAGCCGCATGGGATTGTGACAGAAATTATCGAGTCCAGACCCACGGGGTTGGGCGAGTTGCACAACTACCTCGCTGATTGTCAGTTAATCATTGGGGCTCGTTATCACTTTTTGATAGGTGCACTGGCCACCGATGCAACCCTGTATAGCATTCCCTATGCCGCCAAGGTTGCGCAATTGATGCAGCAGGTACCAGGTATCCATGACTGCGCCGGTCAGCACTATGAAGCCGCTTCTGAGAGTGAAATTCAGCAGCGCAGAGCCACAGTCAACGAAATGAGTAAACAGGCTGCACATGCCCTGGAGATGATATTGACGTTGCTGGCTGAGGCTCCTCGCTCTGTTTTTAAATCTCGAGTGTGTGGCTTGTCCTTGGCTCTATTGCTGGCGTTAGAACCATTGAGCCGTGGTTTACGAGTTAAGCTTGGTGCCCTATTGCGGGTGCTCAAGCCGGGTAAGGTGGGCGAGTGATGCGGATCCTATTTGTTTTTCCCATGCCTGCTATCGCACCGGTTGGTGGCTATAAGGTTGTGTATGAATATGCCAACCACCTTACTGTGCTTGGGCATCACATCACCATTGCCCATAAGTTTTTGCCTAATCCCGCGGGTGGCTGGCTAAAGAATAAACTGAGATTCTGGAAGTGGCGGTTCGATACGCGTCACTGGCGCCCCGACCCATGGTTTAATGTAGATCCTCGAGTCAAATTGACCCTGATCCAGGATGTTACGGAGCGTGAACTTCCTGCCGCCGATGTCGTTTTCGCCACATCATGGGAGACAGCGGAGCAGGTGGCCAAACTCTCAGCTCGCTGTGGGCGGAAATATTATCTTATTCAGCATTTCGAGAGCTGGAGTGGGCAGCGAGAGCGCGTACTGGATACCTGGCGCCTACCGTTGGAAAAGATTGTCATCTCTCGCTGGTTGGCCGGGATCGGCGCTGACATTGGCGAAAGTACTCATTATGTACAAAACGGACTCAGTATGGCGGAGTTCTTCATTGAAACGCCACTTCCGCAACGTGACCAGAATCTAATAGGCACCCTCTACCATAAATATGATTGGAAGGGGTTTGCTGACGTAATGGTGGCGATGCAAGAGTTACGTTCCCAACGTCCAGAGCTCAAACTGTTGGCCTTTGGGGCTTCACCGAACCCGGGTAATTTGCCGGATTGGGTCGAATATCACCAGAGCCCCAGCGGGGCGTCATTGCGGGCACTCTATAACCGCATGTCCCTATTTGTTTCGGCTAGTTGGGAGGAGGGGTGGGGTTTGACGCCTTGTGAGGCGCTGCTGTGTGGTTGTCCGATTGTGGTGGCTGATAATGGTGGTCATCAAGAATTTGCGCTAGCTGAACAGACAGCCCTGCTGTTTCCCGTCAAGGATATTACCGCCATGGTTTCCGCTATCGTCCGTCTACTAGAGGATAGCGCTTTGCGCCAGCAATTGGCGATACAGGGTGAAGCGTATATCAGGCAGTTAACATGGGATCGGGCAACGGCAAATTTGGTCAAGGTATTAGGGGATGATGATGGGAAATAGAGTGGTGCCGTTGACACAAAGACCCATGCTGCCTGAAATAGAGACACTGCTTCGTTGGCTGGTTTTTGCTTTGGTCTTCTTCCTATTTCTTTGGCCTAGCTATGGTGAATGGAAAATGGCCGGCGTGCCTAATTTAGCACCCCCAAGATTATTAAAGTTAATTTTATTCCTTACTTTTATTTATGCTTATTTATTCGGCAGGTTTTCTTTCTCCACTGTCCGGGAACGCTTGCGGGAGCATTGGGTCCTCTTCATTTCTATATTATTTTTTGAAATTTTCAGGTTGATCTCAATCTCGATGGATGAAAACGCGGGAGTTTTGTTTTATGGCTATATAAAGGAGACTGTTTTCACCAATTATTTAATGTTTTTTTCTTTGTTGGTTGTACTGAAGGATAAGGATGATGTTCTCGCTTTACTCAAACTTATGATGTTTGGTTCGTTTCTCCTTTCAATATTTGTTGTTATTGAGTCTGTATTAAAGTTAAATGTTTTCTATTATATAGTTAGTGATGCGAATGTTTCATCATCCTTTGCATTTCATGATAAAACACGGGATCTTACATACAGAGCTAATGGCATTTTTGAACACCCTTTAGTATTGGCTAATTTCGCTGTGATAATGCTTCCATTAGCCATGTTTATCAAGGCTAATAATATATTCAAGAGTGTTATTGGTAAGGTTTTTATAGTATTGGTTGTGGCTGGGTTGTTTGTCTGCGCATATCTTTCGTCTTCCCGTTCGGGAATGCTTATGTTTGCGACGTGTTGGATTGTTTGTATTGCATATCATGGTGTCATGTGGTTTAAGACGCAAAAAGATCACGTGTTAAAGACCTTGTTAGTCTGTGTGGGAATATTATTGGTCGGGTTGTGTCTGTTTGCTCTTTTTTATAGTGATGTGAGTTTTTTTTCAAACTCTTCATATGAAGAAATAATGAGTAGCCATAATAGATTGCAGTCATTTTATTCTGGTGTGCCTGCTGTTTTTCAATCGCCGGTTTGGGGGGTTGGTGATACTAAAGTTGCTTATGAAGTGGCAATGTATGCTACGTATGGTAAGGCGATAGACAGTTATTTTCTACTGATTGCAGCACAAAGTGGTATTTTTGCGTTGGTGTTTTTTATATCAATATTTATTATTCCCATTTTAGGTTGCTTGCAACGTAGTGCTAGATGTACTTCTGGGTTGAATTTATATTCTTCACTGATGTTGTCTTTTATGTTTTTCTTTTTGTTCCTGCTTTTTGTGCATGCCCTTCAAAGTGTAATCGTGTACCTATATGTTTTGCTGGCTTGCTATATTTCAATGGCTTCATCGAGTAGTCAAATTATTGCTGATGACAAGCAAATAGGGGGTCGATTTGCCTGCCGTAACTAATCGTTTAGCTATTGTTATCCTTAACTGGAATGGCTGGCGGGATACTATTGCCTGTCTGGATAGCCTACTGGTCGCGTTGCCGACCAATATTCGGGTCATTGTTTGCGACAATGATTCTCAGGATGACTCTCTGTCTCATATTCAGTCTTGGGCTAACGGCCAATTGGCTGCTGAGTTACCCCCGTTTATTGCGACGCGTGCTTCGCTACCTATTTCCTGTCGTCTTTATGATCGAGCAAGCGGCGAGCAAGGTGGCGCGAGTGATGATCCGCAATTGGTGCTGATCCAGACCGGGGCTAATCTCGGGTTTGCTGGCGGCAATAATGTGGGGGTGCGCTATGCGCTGGCTTGCGGGTTTGACTATGTCTGGTTATTGAATAATGACACGGTTGTTAATGCTTCATCCTGGCAAAGCCTGTTGGCACGCATGGAGCAGGACGCAACCATAGGTTTATGTGGTTCTACCCTGATTTACTATCATGAGCCCGACATCATTCAGGCCATGGGGGGTTCTTCGTTTGATTATGCTCGGGGCGTTGGTTCGCACTTGGGGGTCGGCTTGCCGCTGGCTGAGTTTGAACAACTCAATCAAGAGCAGATAGTCGGCATTGAACAGCAGATCGATTACGTGGTCGGGGCCTCCATGATGGTGTCTCGCTCCTTTCTCGAAACTATAGGTCTCATGAGTGAGGATTATTTTCTCTATTTCGAGGAGATTGACTGGGCGACGCGGGGCAAGGAGAAATTTTCTTTGGCATGGGCGGCAAATAGTCGGGTTTGGCACAAGGAGGGGGGCTCTATTGGCTCCAATCATCGCCAGCGGGCCTCCAATATTTCTCTAACCTATATGAGCCGTAATCGACTGCGTTTTGCTCGCCGCCATACGCCGCATTATTACGGGTCAGTTTGGCGCCGGATGCTCTTTGAGGCGGTGGTTTATACCAAGCGTCGGGATTGGTCAGCGGTAAAAATTATTCTCGGTGCTCTCTTGGCTTCATGGAAGGATCGCTAGTGTGAAAATTGTCTGGATAGCTAATGAATCGCCATACCCGGCCACCCATGGTGGACGGGTCGACATCTGGCGTCGTCTGTGTGCACTGCATGATGCCGGTGCCGAGATCTATCTCATCTTCTGGTGCGGGGATTCGCCTACTGAGCAACCCACGGCTGAACATCTCGATGTACTGAAACAGAAAACCAGTGGAATGTCCTATCATGTGATCGGTCGGGGGTTCTGGTCGCGGCTCTACCGACTCTTGATGCTCTGCCGCTGGCCACTATTGGTGTCGACCAGAGCGTTGGCGTCTGAGGCTATGGTGACATTAGCCGCCGAGGTGGCGGCATTTGCCCCTGATGCGGTATGGCTGGATGGTATCTATGGTGGATTATTGGCCGAACAGTTGGCAAACCAATGTCAGGTGCCACTTTTTATCCGTTCGCACAATATCGAGTATCTCTACTGCGAGCGCCAATATCAGAAAGCATCGACATTACGTAGTCGACTGGCTCAGTTTATGAGTCTTCCTCATTTGCAGAAGCTGGAAACCCACTTGCTAGGCAGTTGTCGCCAGTATTTTGATATTTCGGCAGATGACCTGGCCTTCTGGCAGGGCAAGGGGCTGACTAATGGCCAATGGTTACCACCTATGGTAGACACCCACTTTGCCGAGCAACTTTCAGCTGAGTGGGAGGCGGTACCTGAGTACGATATCGGCTATCTGGGAAACTTGTACTCACCAAATAATGTGGATGGGGTGTTGTGGTTTATCAAGCAGGTGGTCCCGCTATTGCGGCAATCCAACCCTGCACTACGAATATTCATCGCTGGTTCGAAACCTGTCACGGCCATTCGTGAGGCAACCGCTGCCTATCAGGTGACCTTGCTAGAGAGTCCAGCTGACGTTATTCCAGTGCTGCGTAATGCTAAGGTATTGGTTAACCCTGTATTTGCGGGCAGCGGTGTGAATATTAAGTCGGTAGAGATGTTGTTTACTCCAGCACAACTTGTTGCAACACAGCAAGGTGTGGCAGGGCTCCCGGATAGCGTGAAGGCACATTTTCAACTGGCTAACAGCCCGGATGAATTTAAGTGGGCTATTGAACAAACCTTGCAAGTTCAAGGTTCAGTCATGGCAGATAGACATGATGCTAGAAGCTATTTTGCTGCAGACAAAGCCAATGAATTGATAGTCAAGCTTCGTGCCTATTGCAATGAATAGCAGATATAGATGGTTAACGTATAAAATATTTCGAGGTGGAAATGAGGGCGTTGAATTTTGGTAGCCATCTGATACATCAGGGCATGTTATTTTTTCTGTTTACTATTGCTATTTTCAGTGGCCAAGTTCGCGCGACTGAAAAATATATGATTGGTGTGTACTATTTTCCAGGTTGGCGCGATTACACGCTACACTCCCCCTCACCAAGGCCGTGGAATACTATCAAGCCTTATCCTGGCCGTAAACCTATCCTTGGTTGGTATTATGAGGGGCAACAAGAAATAGCGAATAAACATATAGCTTGGATGAAGGAGTATGGCATTGATTATGTAGTTTACGATTGGTATTTTGGTGATTATAAACGCATCTATCTGGAACATGCATTAAATGCTTACCTTCGCGCCCCGAACAGGGACGGATTGAAATTCTCAATCATGTTGGCAAATAATGACAGCCGTGTAAATAGTCAGTCAGATTGGCAGAAGGTAGTTCAATACTGGATCAACAATTATTTTTCCCGCCCGGAGTATTTGCGTGTAAATAACAAACCTGTGGTTTTTATTGCTGATGCCGGTACCTTTGCCATACAGGCAAAAAAATTCAAAATGACGACAGCCCAGTTGCTGCAGTTAGCCCAAACAATGGCGCAAAAATCCAAGTTAAAGGGGCTCTATTTTGTTGGTGGTACCGGAGCATATGTTCCCATGATTACCACAGTGGCGAAAGGCGATGGTTATTCAGCTTTGTCTGCATATAACTATCATGGAGCACCAGATTCCAAAGTGTTTTCACATAGCTATCCTGAGTTAGACTCTGGCTACCAACAACATTGGGAGCGGTTTTTAAAAAAGAGCACATTACCCTATATTGTTCCTATGAGTTCGGGTTGGGATAAACGACCATGGGGGGGCAGTGGTGATCGTAGACATGACAATTCAATCTCGACACCTGAGCAATTTAAACATCACCTACTTGCTGCGCGAGATTTGATGGATAAAGCTCCCAAAACGACGAATAAAATGGGCGTGATTTGCTGTTGGAATGAGTTTGGTGAGGGTTCTTTTATTGAGCCAACAGCAAAATATGGTTTTGACTACCTAGAGAAAATTAAAGAAGTTTTCAAATCAGAAGAATAGTCTGCTGTTTTAACCGGATGTATCGTTTTTACTCTTGAAGGTGCTGGGTTAGGTCTGATTAATCAGGAGAAAGGCTCTAAATGGGGCTGCATAATGTATGTTATGTGTAAATATTTGTGACGCCCGCATCTTTTGCTCGCAAAGGTTACTAAATTAGGCTGAGTTTAGATGTATATAATTCCCTATTGCTGGAATGTTAGTGACTCTGCGGAGGGTTTATGCGACATGTTAATTATAAAAGTGATGTAAGTCCGGGCTATTGCTTTTTCTTGAGGGCGTGTTTGCTTTTGCTCCTTGTTTTTTCAATGCCTTCATATAGTGCAAACGACTATAACATTGGTGTTTACTACTTTCCGGGATGGCGAAATTTGACTCTGCATGCTCCCTCACCACGGCCATGGGAGGCAATAAAGTCATATAGTGAACGTAAACCAAAGTTAGGATGGTACCCGGAGGGTGAACAAGCCGTTGCGAATCAACAAATAGCGTGGATGAAGAGTTATGGAATCGATTATGTTATATATGACTGGTACTTTGCTGAGCATCAGGTTTATCTAGAACATGCTCTGAATTCTTATCTGAAGTCACCCAATCGTGCTGGGCTAAAATTTTCTATAATGTTAGCCAATAACGATTGCAAGATTATTGGTAAAAGCGATTGGCAGCAAATAGTACAATATTGGATCGCAAAGTATTTCTCTCGAACTGAGTATTTACGTGTTGATAACAAACCTGTCATTTATATAGCTGATGCAGGTACATTTTCTACACAAGCAAAAAAATACAATCTAACATCTGCTCAACTGTTAAAGATTGCTCAAGATTTGGCAAAAAAAGCTGGATATAAAGGAATCTATTTTGTCGGTGGAACCGGTGCTTATATTCCAATGATCACTACGGTAGCCAAAAGCGATGGTTATTCGGCATTAACAGGCTATAACTACCATGGGGCTCCTGACGCTACAGTGTTTTCTCATAGCTTTGCAGAGCTGGACTATGGATATCAGCAACACTGGGCAAGATTTATTAAGAAGAGTTCATTGCCCTATATCGTCCCCATGAGCTCTGGCTGGGATAAACGGCCGTGGGGTGGAAGTCACGATCCGTTGCATGACAACTCTTATTCCACCTCTGGCAGCTTTAGAGATCACCTATTAGCTGCTCGCAATGTGATGGATGCATCCCCTACTTTGACAAAACGTATGGGGGTCATTTGTTGTTGGAATGAGTATGGTGAGGGTTCATATATTGAACCTACGGAAGCAGATCAAAATGATTATTTGCAAGAAGTGCTAAATGCTTTTGGCTCAAATAAGTAATCATATCTAGTTATATAAGCCAGCTCTGATGTGGAGCTGGCGGTATATTAGTCAGTATGTAGGATGTAGAGTCATTTTTTTGAGATGTTACGCAGCTAACTATGTATGAATTATGTGATGTTTATCTGAATACTTAATAGTTAACATTAATAACATATATAATATACTCCAATACGTGTTCTATTATTGTGGATAGTGGGTTGTATATTGGAGAATAAAATATGAAATTTGTCATTGCGAAATATAAATTATTTGTAAGATTGTTTGTTGGTGTTTTGATAGGCATGTTGTACGCAAGTGCCACATATGGAGCCGGTGACTATAAGATCGGTGTGTACTATTTCCCAGGCTGGAAAGATTATACCCTACATGCACCATCGCCTAGACCTTGGGCGCCAATAAAAAACTATTCAGATAAAAGACCATTAAACGATTGGTATACTGAGGGTGGTGCGGACGTTGCAACACAACAGATTAACTGGATGGCTGATAATGGAATAAACTATATTGTCTATGATTGGTATTATGGCAATCCAGGGACTGTTTATCTTGAACATGCATTGAAAGCCTATTTGGCTTCACCTGTTCATAATCGCCTTTCATTCTCTATATTATTGGCGAATAATGATTGTAAATTGGATGGTTTGACAGATTGGTATAATATTGTTTCGTACTGGATTTCTAACTATTTCCAGTTGAGTGAGTTTTTGCGAATAGATAATAAACCAGTAGTGTTCGTTGCAGATGCGGGGACAATTAATGCAAAGGCCGCCCTATTTGGTGAAACGGCTGCTCACCTACTTGCTATAGCACAGCAGATGGCGAGGGATGCAGGATATTCTGGCATTTACTTTGTCGGTGGTACAGGTGCTTATCTGCCGATGATTTCATCTACAGCTTCAGATATGGGTTTTTCTGCTCTCTCTGCATATAACTATCATGGACTCCCGGATAGTCAGGTTTTTTCTCATTCGTTCTCTGAGCTCGATCTTGGCTATCAGACTCACTGGGCCAGATTTGCTAAACGTAGCTCTTTGCCCTATATAGTTCCAATGACAGCAGGGTGGGATAAACGGCCATGGGGTGGGAGCGGAGATCCTCTGCATGATAATTCATATTCGGATCCGGCTTCTTTTAAAACTCACTTGGTTGCTGCACGAAATTTTATGGATTCGAATCCCGATTTAACAAGAAAGATGGGCGTTATCTGCTGTTGGAATGAGTATGGTGAAGGCAGCTATATAGAGCCCACAGTCTCCTACCAAATGGAGTATCTACAAGCTATCCGAGACGTTTTTTTAAATAACTAAAAGTTCAATGTTGTAATTTTAATAAAATGTCATTTTATGTTAGTGTAGGGATGTCCTGTTTTTTCATGACGAGATTTGACAATGGTTTGGAGCTATTTTGAAAAACATACTATTTGTTCATCAGTCTGCCGAATTATACGGTTCAGATAAAGTACTACTACTGCTCTGCTCGGAATTGGCAAAGGGTGGTGTTTATCACCCAATTGTATTAGTGCCTGAATATGGTCCATTGATAGCTGAGCTTAAAATTCATAATGTCGAAGTGCATGTTGCGGAAGTCAGTAAGATAAGTCGTGCTGTTTTTACTCCTCTCGGTTTGTTCAGACTGCTATTTTCTGTTATTCGTGGTTGCAAGAATATTAATCATATTCTTAAAGGCCGAAAGGTTACACTGGTGCACTCTAATACGTTAGCTGTATTGTCTGGAGCTGCGTGGTCATTTCTTAATCGGAAAAAACATATATGGCATGTGCATGAGATTATTCTATCTCCTCGCTTGGTTAGTAAAATATATCCTCGACTAGTCTCTTTCTTTTCTGATTTTGTAATATCTAACTCTTCATTGACCGAGAAATGGCTGTTGGATGAACAGCCAGCGCTCGAGTCCCGCTCTGTCGTTATATTTAATGGTTTACCTGAGACACCAAAACCAAATTCAGACTTGATCAATACATTCAGAAAGGCAATTGGTGCGACCCCTGATGATAAGGTGATCTCTCTGGTAGGTAGAATCAGTAACTGGAAGGGGCAATTCTTACTGTTGGACGCTTTGCATATTCTTAACCAACAATCGAAATTAGTTGGCGTAAAGGTTGCGATAGTTGGTGATGCCGCTCCTGGGAAAGAGTTTTTATTGGATGAGTTGAAGCAGCGCATCCTATTATCGGAGTTACAACAGGTTGTTTCACTTGTGCCTTTCATGAACGATGTTTGGCCGGTATGGTATGGCTCTGATCTTGCTGTGGTTCCATCAACGGAGCCTGAACCTTTTGGCATGGTTGCTATAGAGGCTATGTCAGCAGGCGTGCCAGTCATAGCTGCAGGTCATGGTGGATTATTGGATATCATAGAGCATGAAAAGAGTGGCTTGTTATTTCTGCCGCGTAATGCTGATGAGTTGGCAAAAGCCATTGCGCGGATCTTGGGTTCGAGCGAACTGGCATCAAGCATAGCGAACGAGGGGCTGTTGCGACAAAAACAACATTTCAGCTTATCTGCTCAGATACAGAAGACCATCTCTGCTTATCAAAAACTCGAAAGCTAATAAATTAATCTACATGGATGAATGACCTGAGCAATGGTATAGCTCATGCGTGATTATCCTTATTTTTTTGGCAACTAGTAGATAGAATTGAACGATGCCCTTATTTAGTTAAGGAAACAAGATGAGTGAAAAAAAATCTTTGCGCATTCTGGGTACCCGTGGTGTTCCGGCGGCGCACGGTGGGTTTGAAACCTTTGCTGAGTATCTGGCTCTGTATCTGGTAAAAAAAGGGTGGCGAGTTATCGTCTATTGCCAGCTCGATGGTGAGGGGCCGATTACCGAGGATGTGTGGGAAGGGGTAGAGCGCGTCAATATTCCTGTGCCGCAATCAGGTGCCAAGGGTACCGTGATTTTTGACTGGATAGCCACCCGCCATGCCGCCCGACATAAGGATCTCTGCCTGACCCTGGGTTACAACACGGCCGTGTTCTGCGCCCTGCTGCGTATCAAGCAGATCCCCAATGTAATTAATATGGATGGCATAGAGTGGAAGCGGCAGAAGTGGGGCATGATCGCCAAGACCTGGTTTTATTTGAACGAGCTGGCTGGTTTGTGGTTGGGAAACCATCTGGTAGCGGATCACCCCGGTATCAAGCAGCATCTGCAGCGGGCAGTGAACCCGGACAAGATCACCATGATCCCCTACGGGGCTGATAGTGTTGAAAAGGGGAGTGCAGAGCCGCTCGCCCGTTATGGGCTGAAATCAGGTCAATATGGCATTTTGATTGCTCGCCCCGAGCCAGAGAACTCGATCCTGGAAGTGGTTCAAGCCTATTCCCGGCAGGCGCGAGGCATGCCCCTGGTGGTGCTGGGCAACTACAAGGAGGATCATGCCTATCAGGCATCGGTTAAAGTGGCCGCCTCGGATGAGGTGCTGTTTGTCGGTGCCATCTATGACAAGACGATAGTGCAGGCGCTGCGGGCTCATTGCCGCTTCTATGTCCATGGTCATCAGGTGGGGGGCACTAACCCCTCATTGGTAGAGGCGCTGGGGGCGGGGAATCCGGTATTGGCTCACGATAACCCGTTTAATCAGTGGGTGGCTGCAGATAGTGCCGTCTATTTCAGTGATATGGACAGCTGCGCGAGGCAAATCGATAGGCTGTTAATAGATAATGAACTGCTTTCCTCATTACATCTGAATGCTAAGAAAATTCATAGTGAAAAATTCACATGGGAAACTATCCTACACCAGTATGAAGTCCTATTGGATAGATGGTTGCCAAATAGTTAATTATGTCTTATATGGGCTGAGAAAAAATCCATTTAGATATTTCCTATGATGAGCAGTTGCTCACTGTAATGAGTTCTTTATATGAATAGTCAAGAAATTTTCACTTCAAAGGTTGCGATAATAATTAAGGCTCTTAATGAGGAAAAGCATATAAGGAAATCTGTCGAGTCGGCGCTGCTGGCAGTCGAGCCATTTTCTGGTTTGGTTATTTTGGCTGACAGTGGTTCGACGGATAACACAATTGATATTGCCTCTTCTTATCCCATTCATATCGTTCAGTTGGCAAATAGAAGTGAGCGTTGCTGTGGTATTGGTGCACAGCTGGGTTATCAGTATTTGGATTGTGATTATATCTATATTCTCGATGGTGATATGGAGATCAATGCAGATTTTCTTATAAGTGCTGTCTCACACTTGGAAAACAATCACCACTTAGGTGGTGTTGCTGGTTTAGTGGAAGAACTTGGCGGTGGAAATTATGAGTTTGAGTCTCGTAAGGCACAGTCTGATGGACGAGTGATTGGCCTTCAGAATGAGCTGGATATGGGGGGGCTCTACCGTGGTTCCTCGCTGAAGAAAATAGGATATTTAACTAATAGAAATTTGCATTCGTATGAGGAAAAGGAACTTGGTTTGCGATTGCGAGCAGCCGGGTTTCTTATGGAACGTATTAGTGCTCCAGCGATAAAGCATTATGGAAAAACAGATGACTCTCTGTCTTTGTTGTGGAAAAGATGGAAAAGCCACCATATTGATGGTCCCGGAGAATGGATGAGAGCTAACTTGGGGAAACTAGAATTTTTCCATATAGCATTAATGTTCAAACAGCTATGGATTGTTGTTGCATCTTGGGTTTTGCTTCTGGCTGGATTGCTACTGTCAGAAGTTAACATAAGTTTATTGTTGTTCTCGCTTGTTGTTCAACTACTATTTGCTATTAAGTTGATTCATAAGAATAAATCATTAAAAAATGGCCTAATTGGCTATCTGAATATCAATTTTTATGCGGCAGGTATGTTTAGAGGTTTACTCCGATCTCAGCGGAATCCGTCGGTGGCAATTGATTCGATTGTTATTAAATAACTGGAGAGTCTGTTTTTATCTGTAGTGATTTATATTTGACTTTGATCTGGCTACAATAAATCACTGTTTATATATAAACGTCCAGCATGAGTTTTGAATGTAGTGATTAGAGTGCTTTTGGCGTTGATGTTATTGACTTAAGAGTTACACTGCTGTGGCGGATTTTTACAAACGGCGCATTCCGCATGTGGCAAAATCTTGAAATGCAGTCATCAATGGCGCAGGGCGCAGTTATGCTTAAGAGTTGTTGGGGTTTTTTCAATGAATATTGATGTTAAAAACAGCGTTACGATTTTCCCTGTCATCATGGCGGGTGGTTCTGGATCTCGGCTTTGGCCGCTTTCTCGCGTCTTGTTCCCCAAGCAGTTCTTGAAGCTGGATGGCGAGCTGACCATGTTGCAAAACACGGTCGCGCGGTTAGAGGGGCTTGCCTGCTCAAACCCCTTGGTTATCTGTAACGAAGATCATCGCTTCCTGGTGGCTGAGCAGTTGCGTGAGCAGGGCAAGCTAGCAGGCAATATCATATTGGAGCCGGTTGGGCGCAATACCGCTCCGGCTATCGCGCTGGCGGCCCTGACGGCTCTGAAGAACGGCCAAGACCCGCTGCTGCTGGTGTTGGCGGCCGATCATGTGATCAAAAATCCGGTTGCCTTCCGCCATGCGGTGCAGGCGGCCGTGCCGTTTGCCGAGGCCGATAAGCTGGTCACCTTTGGCATAGTGGCCACCGCACCTGAAACGGGCTATGGCTATATCCGCCGTGGCGACAGCCTGGCCGATAGCGGCTACACGGTGGCTGAGTTTGTCGAGAAGCCTAACTTGGAAACGGCCAAGGACTATCTCGCCAGCGGCGACTACTACTGGAACAGCGGCATGTTCCTCTTCAAGGCCAGCCGCTACCTTACCGAGCTGAAAGCCTTCCGCCCCGATATCTACGCCGCTTGTGAACAGGCACTTGCTAGCGATGGCTCGGATATGGACTTTGTCCGTGTTGATAAGGTGGCCTTTGCCGCCTGCCCTGATGACTCCATCGACTATGCGGTGATGGAGAAGACCCAGGATGCGGTCGTGGTGCCCATGAATGCCGGTTGGAGCGATGTGGGCTCCTGGTCTTCTTTGTGGGATATCAGCGAGAAGGATGGCCATGGCAACGTCAACCATGGCGATGTGCTGGTGCAGAACAGCCACAATAACTATGTCTACGCCGAAAGCTCCTTGGTGAGTCTGGTAGGGGTAGAGGATCTGGTGGTGGTGCAGACCAAGGATGCCACCCTAGTGGCGCGTCGCGATCAGGTTCAGGATGTGAAGAAGGTGGTGGAGCAGCTCAAGGCCAGCGGTCGTAAAGAGCACCACATTCACCGGGAAGTGTACCGCCCTTGGGGCAAGTATGACTCCATCGACAATGGCGCTCGCTATCAGGTTAAGCGCATTACCGTGAAACCGGGCGAGAAGCTCTCCATCCAGATGCATCACCACAGAGCCGAGCACTGGATCGTGGTCTCCGGCACCGCTAGCGTCACCAATGGCGACAAGGTGCAGCTGGTCACCGAGAACCAATCTGTCTATCTGCCGGTTGGGCAAATCCATGCCCTGGAAAACCCTGGCAAGATACCGCTGGAGCTCATCGAGGTTCAGTCGGGTTCTTATCTGGGCGAGGATGATATCGTCCGCTTCGAAGATCGCTACGGCAGAGCCTAACCCCCTCCCGGCCTCCCCCTTGGTAAGGGGGAGGAGTAGATTTTCACTCTCCTTTTTTCAAGGGGAGGGCTGGGGTTAAGCTGATGTCCCCATGTAGGTACGATTAGCGAAGCGTAATCGTACGAATGACGGGCAATCGTACGAATGAAATCTGATTGAATCAGTATTTCAAATAAAACAGGCAAAGCCGCAGAGTAAACATCAAATACACAATTGAGGCTTACACTCCCATGCGTACGATTACGCTTCGCTAATCGTACCTACGAAATCTGGGCGTTCACTAACGACAACGAGGTGAGTATGGCTGGCAAATTGCTGGTAACAGGCTTCAAGGGCCAGGTCGGGCATTGTCTGGTGCAGCAGGCGACACAACTGGGGTGGGATGTCCTGGCGGTGGATCGCGATGAGCTGGATATTACGCAACGCGAGCAGGTGCTGCGGGTGGTCAACGAGTTCCGCCCGACGGCCATCATCAATGCGGCGGCCCATACTGCCGTGGACAAGGCCGAAACCGAAGTGGATGCCTCCTATGCCATCAACCGGGATGGACCGGCCTATCTGGCGGAAGCGGCTAATGCCGTGGGCGCCGTGATGCTGCATATCTCCACCGATTATGTCTTTGCCGGTGATAAGCCAGGTCTCTATCTGGAAAGCGATCCGGTCGCGCCGCAAGGGGTCTATGGCGCCTCCAAGCTGGCGGGTGAAGAGGCGGTAGCGGCGGCCTGCCCGCACTATCTGATCCTGCGCACCGCCTGGGTGTTTGGCGAACATGGCAACAACTTCGTCAAGACCATGCTGCGTCTGGCCGCCAGCCGTGATTCACTCGGCATAGTGGCCGATCAGCTGGGTGGCCCAACCTATGCTGGTGATATTGCCGCCGCTCTGCTGGAGATGGCCAGGCAGGCTTCGGCTCCTGGGTTTGCCGATTGGGGCATCTATCACTTCGCCGGTGAGCCCCATGTGAGCTGGTGCGGCTTTGCCGAGGCCATCTTCAAGGTGGCTGGCGAGCAAGGTGTGTTGGCCAAGTTGCCGGAAGTGAAGGGCATTGCCACCAGCGACTATCCGACCCCTGCCAGCCGTCCGGCCAATTCACGCCTCGACTGCAGCATGATCAAACGCGTATTCGGCATTGCCCCCAGTGACTGGCAGGCAGCACTACAACGTATTCAGGCTTATGTCTGAGGAGCAACGATTATGAAAGGGATTATTCTGGCGGGCGGTAGCGGTACGCGTCTGCATCCGGCAACACTTGGCGTCAACAAACAACTGCTGCCGGTCTACGACAAGCCCATGATCTACTATCCGCTGACTACCTTGATGCTGGCGGGGATCCGGGAAATTCTGATCATCAGTACCCCCAATGATCAGGCCACCTATCAGCGTATTCTGGGGGATGGCAGCAAGTGGGGCATCCGCCTGGAGTATGCCATACAGCCCAGCCCGGACGGACTGGCGCAAGCCTTCCTGATTGGCGAGCAGTTTATCGGTGATGACTCGGTCTGCCTCGTGCTCGGCGACAATATCTTCCATGGCCACGGCTTGAGCGAGACCCTGCAGAAGGCGGCCAGCCAACCCACGGGCGCTACCGTGTTTGGTTACTATGTGCAGGACCCTGAGCGCTATGGTGTGGTGGAGTTTGATCGCGACGGCAAGGCGGTCTCTATCGAAGAGAAACCGAGTGAGCCCAAGTCCAACTATGCGGTCACCGGCCTCTACTTCTATGACAACCAGGTGGTAGAGATTGCCAAGCAGGTTAAGCCGTCACACCGTGGCGAGCTGGAGATCACCGATGTGAACAACATCTATCTGCAGCGCGGCCAGTTGCGGGTGGAGCGCATGAGCCGCGGTGCTGCCTGGCTCGATACCGGTACTCATGACTCCCTGCTGGATGCGGCGATTTTCATCCGGGTGCTGGAGAAGCGTCAGGGTCAGAAGGTGGCCTCCCCAGAAGAGACCGCCTATCGCATGGGCTTTATCAACGGCGAACAACTGGCCGAGTTGGCCAAGCCGCTGGTGAAGAGCGGCTATGGTGCCTACCTGTTGCGAGTGCTGGAAGAACATAACCACTAAGTTCTGACCCCCTCCCGGCCTCCCCCTTGGCAGGGGGAGGGGCAGTCTTTCTCCCTCCCCTTTTTTCAAGGGGAGGGTTGGGGAGGGGTTAGGCTCTTTGGTTTTTAAAGCCAGAGCGACCCCCTCCCGGCCTCCCCCTTGGCAGGGGGAGGAGCAGTATTTCTCCCTCCTCTTTTTTTTCAAGGGGAGGGGCGAGATTAGCTTCAGGTGTTGGGGTGGGTTAAGTGAAACCCTCAAGTTTGGGAAGACTATGAAAATCATTGATACGGATATCCCTGAGGTAAAGATCATCGAGCCTCGGGTGTTTGGGGATGAACGGGGCTTCTTCATGGAGACCTGGCGTGATAACTGGTTCAGCGAGAACGTCTGTGAGCGCCGCTTCGTACAGGACAACCACTCCAAGTCCCGCCAGGGTATTCTGCGTGGTTTGCACTACCAGATGGAGCAGACCCAGGGCAAGCTGGTGCGCGTGGTGGCCGGTGAGGTTTATGATGTGGCCGTGGATCTGCGCCGCTCTTCACCCACCTTCGGCAAATGGGTCGGTGTGTTGCTCTCCGCCGACAACAAGCGCCAGCTCTGGGTACCGGAAGGTTTCGCCCATGGTTTCTATGTGACCAGCGAGAGTGCCGAGTTTGTTTACCGTTGCACCGATTATTACCACCCGGCCTCTGAGCAGAGCCTGCTCTGGAACGATCCGGCTCTGGGCATCGACTGGCCTCTGGTCAATGGCGAGCAACCTCTGCTGGCTGCCAAGGATGCGAACGGTACTCCATTGAAAGATGCGGTGACCTTCAAGTAAGCAGGCGGCCTATTGTTGCGCTTACCCGAACCATTAATTTAACTCGTTTAGGAATATGACTGTGAAAAGACTTCTGGTTACTGGCGGAGCTGGTTTTATCGGTGCCAACTTTGTTCACTACTGGCTGGCCAATCACCCCGGCGATCGGGTCGTGGTGCTGGATGCCCTGACTTATGCTGGCAATATCGAAACCTTGACGCCCCTGATGGGCAATCCGAATTTCCGTTTCGTCAAAGGCAACATCTGCAATAACGAGCTGGTGGAGCTGCTGCTGCGTGAAGAGCAGATCGATACCCTGGTGCACTTTGCCGCCGAATCTCACGTCGATCGCTCCATCACAGGGCCGGATGCCTTTATCGAGACCAACATCATCGGCACTCACAGCCTGCTCAAGGCGGCCCGTACCGTATGGCTGGCTGACCCGGCCAATCCGTTGCCCCATCGCTTCCACCATGTTTCTACCGACGAGGTGTACGGCACCCTCTCGTTGACCGATCCGGCCTTCACCGAAGAGACGGCCTACGCGCCCAACTCTCCCTACTCGGCCTCCAAGGCGGCGTCGGATCATCTGGTGCGCGCCTACCTGCACACCTATGGTCTGCAGGTCACCACCAGTAACTGCTCTAACAACTATGGTTACTATCACTTCCCCGAGAAGTTGATCCCCCTGTGTCTGACTAACATCCTCGACAGCAAGCCGCTGCCGATTTATGGCGATGGCAAGCAGATCCGCGACTGGTTGTTTGTAGAAGATCACTGCCGTGGTATCGAGCTGGTGCTGGATAAGGGCGTGGTGGGTGAGACCTACAATATCGGTGGCGTCAACGAGTGGCAGAACATCGACATCGTCAATCTGGTCTGCAAGCTGGTGGACGGCGAGTTTGCCGCCGATGCCTCGCTGGCTGCCCGTTTCCCGCAGGCGCCCCAGGCGCGTGGTGAAGGCGCTGCCTCCTTGATCACCTATGTGACCGACCGTGCCGGCCATGATCGTCGTTATGCCGTAGGCACCGACAAGATCCGCGCCGAGCTGGGTTATGTGCCGCAAGAGACCTTCGAGACCGGTATCGCCAAGACCATCAAGTGGTATCTGGCGAACGAAGCCTGGTGGCGTCCGCTGAAGAAGTAATGACAGACATGAATCGAGTTAAGGGCCTGCGGGCCCTTTTTCTTTGCGCGCGCCGGGCAGGCGCCCCCCAGCCTGTATTGGTATTGACGCTGATTTTTTGCATTTAGCGGTATTTATGACGCGATAAAGCATGGGTGAGAGCCTTATGCCAGTGATATAAAGTAGCCAGTGGTTGTAGATAGGGTGAATTCATGAAGGTAACCGTCTTTGGTATTGGATATGTCGGTCTGGTGCAGGCCGCTGTGCTGGCTTCGGTCGGGCATGATGTAATGTGCGTGGATGTGGACAGCGCCAAGGTTGAGGCGCTTAAAAAGGGCAACATCCCAATCTATGAACCCGGTCTGACACCCCTGGTACAAGAGAATTATGAGGCCGGGCGCCTGCGCTTTACTACCGATGCCACCGAAGGTGTGTTGCACGGTGAGCTGCAGTTTATTGCCGTGGGCACGCCGCCGGATGAAGATGGTTCAGCCGATCTCAAGTATGTGTTGGCGGTTGCTCGCACCATAGGCCAGTTCATGCTGAGCCCGAAGATCATCATCAACAAATCGACCGTGCCGGTCGGTACGGCCGACAAGGTGAAGGCGATGGTCGCGGCCACGCTGGTGGAGCGCGGTGTGGCGTTCGAGTTCGCCGTGGCCTCCAACCCTGAATTCTTGAAAGAGGGGGCGGCGGTTAACGATTGCATGCGCCCGGATCGTATCGTGATCGGTACCGACAATGAGCGGGTGAAAGAGGCGATGCAGGAGTTGTATGCCCCCTTCAATCGCAATCATGAAAAGATCATCTTCATGGATATCCGCTCTGCCGAGCTGACCAAGTACGCCGCCAACTGCATGCTGGCCACCAAGATCTCCTTTATGAATGAGATGGCTAACCTGGCTGAGCGTCTGGGCGCCGATATTGAGATGATCCGCAAAGGGATTGGTTCCGATGCGCGCATCGGTTACCAGTTTATCTACCCAGGCTGCGGTTATGGCGGCTCCTGTTTCCCCAAGGATGTGCAGGCGCTGATCCGTACCGCTGGCGGCGTAGAGTATCAGCCCGAGCTGTTGCAGGCGGTGGAAAACGTCAACGAGCGGCAGAAACATAAGCTGTTCAGCTTTATCCAGCGCCACTTCAAGGGTGAGCTGGCCGGCAAGACCATAGCTCTGTGGGGTCTCTCCTTCAAGCCCAATACCGATGATATGCGAGCGGCCTCCTCTCGGGTGCTGATGGAGTCACTCTGGGCGGCTGGTGTCACTGTGCAGGCCTATGATCCCGAGGCCATGAATGAGGCGCAACGCATCTATGGTTTGCGTGACGATCTGCAACTGGCAGGTACCCGTGAGGCGGTACTCAAGGGGGCTGATGCCCTGGTGATCTGTACCGAGTGGCCGCAATTCAAGGCCCCGGATTGGGCCTTGATCAAGAGCTCCCTCAAGCAGCCGGTGGTATTTGACGGCCGCAATCTTTATGATCCGGTTCGTTTGAAGCGCGATGGCTTCACCTATTACGCCATTGGCCGCGGTGAGTCGATCGTCGCTGTTGCCTGAACTCGGCATTCTGGCTGGTGTGGCAAAGGGGCTGCCGTTCCTTTGCCATTTGCGTCAAATAATTATCCAATGAGCAAGGGAGCAAACATGGCCGTTTTAGTCACAGGTGGTGCGGGTTATATCGGTAGCCATACAGTCGTTGAGCTGCTGAAGGCGGGTCAGGATGTGGTGGTGGTGGATAACTTCTGCAACTCGCATCCTGTGGTGCTGGATCGCATCGCGCAGATTGCTGGTCGGGCGCCGATCTTTCACGAGCTGGATGTGCGCGATGGCGCGGCACTGGCTCGTGTCTTCAGCCAGCTCCAGATTGACTCTGTGATCCACTTCGCCGGGCTCAAGGCCGTGGGTGAGTCGTGCCAGATCCCGCTCACCTATTATCAGAACAATATCGCCGCCACCTTGACCCTCTGCGAAGAGATGGCCAAGGCGGGCGTATTCAATCTGGTCTTCAGCTCATCGGCCACCGTCTACGGTGACCCTCATGCGGTGCCCATCCGCGAGGAGTTTCCGCTCTCGGCCACCAACCCCTATGGCCGCTCCAAGTTGATGGTCGAGGAGATGCTGCGGGATATCGCCAAGGCGGATCCGCGCTGGGGCGTTGTGCTGCTGCGCTACTTCAACCCGGTTGGCGCCCATGAGTCGGGGTTGATTGGTGAAGACCCTAACGGTATTCCCAACAACCTGTTGCCCTTTATTACCCAGGTGGCCGTGGGGCGTCGTCCTCAACTCTCGGTCTTCGGTGATGATTACCCGACACCGGATGGCACCGGGGTGCGTGACTATATCCATGTGGTGGATTTGGCCCTTGGCCATCTGAAAGCCCTGGCCCGCATCGCGGCGGCGCGGGGTGTCTTCACCTATAACCTGGGAACGGGCAAGGGCTACTCGGTACTGGAGATGGTCAAGGCGTTTGAGGCGGCCTCCGGTCGTGCCGTGCCTTACCAGATCTCTCCGCGTCGTCCGGGCGACATTGCCGAGTGCTGGTCAGAGCCGACTCTGGCCCTGAATGAGCTGGGCTGGCGCGCCGAGCGAGACTTGGCCTGCATGATGCGCGATAGCTGGCACTGGCAGTCGAGCAATCCCCAGGGCTATGCCAGCCAGGCATAACGGAAAAATCAGAAACCACCTCAAAGGGCCTACGGGCCCTTTGAGGTGGTTTCTGCCGCAGAAGAAAAATCTGATGGTGGAGTGAGCAATCATTTTCCATCTGGAGCTCTGGTGGGGTATCATTTGACATCGCAATCGATGCGAGTCAATAAGGATGACATTAAATGAAATGGATTGTTTTGACGCTATTAGGTTCATTGTGGGCATCAAGTGCCATGGCTGAAACTAGCGTGGTCAATGGTAGCTTCGAGAGTAACAACGTCACTAATTACCCTAACTATTTGTATGCTGCCGATGGTGTCAGCGCTCAGGGTTGGACATTTCAATCTGGTGCCGGGATTTCAGCTAACGGTACGGCTTGGTATGGCCAGACTGGTGAGGGTAATTACTTCGCTTTTCTGCAAAATAGCTCAGTGGTGCAGCAGTTGTTTACTGTGGATACCGCGGCCGATTTGACGTTCTCCTTCAACCTGGCTCAGCGCAGTGCCTGGAATAATGGCGGCGCTCAGACCATAGCTGTGCTTTTTGATGACACTGTGGTGGGCAGTTTTACCCCTTATGCCAATACGGGTTGGGATCAGTGGGCTAATTATAGTGTGGCGGCCAGCAATGTGGCGGCTGGTCAGCATCTGATCTCCTTTGTGGGAACCAACCCCAATAATGCGCCGGATACCGCTGTGTTTCTGGATAAGGTTGGTTTGAGTGTTAGCCCGGTTCCAGAACCTGAGACCTATGCCATGTTGCTGGTCGGGGTCGGGTTGTTGGGGAGCCTCAAGCGTCGTAAATTACGCTTGCATCACTCAGCGTGATCCAGATGTGATCCAACAAAGGGCCTACGGGCCCTTTGTTGTTTCGGGCTTTCGCTACGGAGCGCTTCGACTTTTTGCCTGGCTTGCCGCACTATGAGCCCGTCTAACGCAAGTGGGAGTAGATGATGAGTTTTCAAAGCCTGGGTTTGGTCTCTGAGCTGGTACATAGCTGTACGGCCATGGGGTGGTCACAGGCCACCGAGGTGCAGCGGGCGGTGATCCCGGCGGCGCTGGCCGGAGAGGATCTGCTGGTTTCGGCTCAGACGGGCACGGGTAAGAGCGCTAGCTTCCTGCTGCCCTTGCTGCAGCGGCTGCAGGGAGAGGCCTGCGCGGCTGGTTTGCCTCGGGCTTTGGTGTTGGTGCCGACCCGCGAGTTGGCACAACAGGTGGCCAGTATGGCCCAGGAGCTGGCGGCCATGCTGACACCGACGCCTGCCATTCAACTGCTGATCGGGGGTGTGGAGTTAGAGCCGCAGCTAGCCGAGTTGGCGCTGGGGTGCCCACTGCTGGTGGCAACGCCTGGGCGCTTGCTGGAGCTGGTCAAGCGTGATGCCCTGAGCCTGGCCCAGGTAGCTTATCTGGTACTGGATGAGGCGGATCGCCTGCTGGAGATGGGGTTCCTCAAGGAGGTGCAGCAGATATTGGCCCTGCTGCCCGCTCGTCGCCAGAGTCTGCTCTTCTCCGCTACCTTTGCCCCCGCCTTGCTGGAGCTGGCCACGGGCCTGCTCTATCAGCCCCAGCGCATCGAGATAGCCCCACAAAACAGTGTCGCCGTGACCATACGCGAGCAGGGGTATAGGGTGAACAAGAGCAGCAAGGTGGCGCTGCTACTCCATTTGCTCAAGAGCCAGGCTTGGCCTGCCGCCCTGGTGTTTGTGCCGCGCCGGGATGATGCCGACGGTTTGCTGAAGCGACTGCAGAAGGCCGGTTTTAGCGCGGCGGCCTTGCATGGGGATAAGTCGCAGCAGGAGCGGGGAGCCGTGTTGGCGCAGTTCCGCGCCGGTGCGTTGCAGTTGCTGGTGGCGACCGATCTGGCGGCCAGAGGTCTGGATATCCGTGAGCTGCCGCTGGTGATCAATTTTGCTCTGCCCGATGCCAGTTCGGCCTATGTGCATCGTATCGGCCGCACGGGACGAGCCGGGCTGCCAGGGTTGGCCATCTCCCTCATCTGTAATGGCGATCTGCCAGCCTTGGCGGCTATCGAGGCGCTCACCGGGCGAGCCCTGCCGCTGGAGGAGCTGGCCGAGTTTCCGGTCACCGATCTGCCCGCCCAAGAGGAGACGGAGCGCAAGCGACCGTCCCGGGACAAGCAGGCCAATCGCCGCACGGCGCAAAAGCGCAGTATCAAACAGTTTGTGCGCAAGACTCCTTAGGCGTCACGCTGGCCCCCTACCACCCCTTGGCAAGGGGGGCGGAGCAAGCTCGACTCCTGCCCCTTTTCAAGGTGAAGGGGGTTAGCTGGGCAGTGCCAGGTAGTGCTGTACCCAGGCGACAAAGTCAGCTTCCGGCAGCGGGCGGGCGATGAGATAGCCTTGCAGTGTGTCGCAGCCATGTTCCTGCAGCAGGGCCTGCTGCTCGGCTGTCTCTACTCCTTCGGCCACTGTGCGTAGCCCCAAGGCGCCAGCCAGGGCGATGATCGACTCTATGATGGCCAGCGCCGCCTCATCTTCCAGCAGTTCGCGGACGAAGGATTGGTCTATTTTCAGCACATCGAGTGGAAAATGGCGCAGGTAGTTGAGGCTGGAGAAGCCGGTGCCAAAATCATCGATGGAGATGCGAAAGCCCATCTGCTTGAGCTGCTTGAGCTTGGCCGTGGTGAGCTGGATATCTTTCATTAGCATGCTTTCGGTGAGCTCCAGCTCCAGCAGGTGGGGCGGGATCCCGAATTCGCCCAGGGTGGCGCCTATGGTCTCGACAAAACTGGGTTGCCGGAACTGGCGGGCCGAGAGGTTGACGGCAATGGGGATCTCCGGCAGGCCCAGACTCTTCCAGTGCAACAGGTGGCGGCAGCTTTGGCGCAGTACCCAGTCGCCTATGGCCTGGATCTGCCCTGTCTCTTCGGCCAGGGGAATGAAGCGTCCCGGTGGGATCAGGCCATGCTCTGGATCGAGCCAGCGAATAAGGGCTTCGGCCCCGATGATGGCGCCACTGCGGCTGTCGATTTGGGGCTGAAAATAGAGCTGGAACTCATCGGCTTCCAAGGCATGGCGCAGGCGTAACTCCATGCGCAGCCGCTCCAGATTCCTGGCATTGAGTTCGGGAGAGTAGAACTGGTAGTTGTTGCGGTCATTCTCCTTGGCCAGGTACATGGCCACATCGGCGTTGCCGATCAGGGTGTTGGCATCCTGACCGTTATCCGGGTAGAGAGCTATGCCTATGCTGGCGGTGACTATGAGTTCAGTATCGGCTAGCTGATAGGGAAGGGAGATGGCCTGCAGCAGTTTGTCGCCTAGGCTGGAGGCATCGGCTGGCGTGGCGCAGTTGGGACACAGAATGATAAATTCATCGCCCCCCACTCGGCTGACGGTATCTCCCGTGCGCACCCAGGCCTTCAGCCGTTTACCCACCTCCTTGAGCAACTGGTCGCCGACCTGGTGCCCAAGCGAATCATTGATGTTCTTGAAGCGATCCAGATCGACGAAGAGGATGGCTAATCCCTGCGCATCCCGTTCGGCTTGAGCAATGGCCACCTGAATCCGGTCGATGAGCAGGCGGCGGTTGGGTAGCCCGGTGAGCAGATCATGAAAGGCCAGGTGTTCAATCTGCGCTTCTTGCCGTTTCCGCTCCGTGATATCGGCGAAACTGGCAATGTGGTACTCCACTGTGTCCTGGTGGTTGCGCACCAGGCTGACCGAGAGCGCCACAGGGTAGAGTTCGCCACTCTTGCGCCGCTCCATCACCTCGCCCTGCCAGGAACCGCTCTCGTTGAGAATGGCCCAGAGGTTGCGATAGACGCTGGGGTTTTCCATCCCGGCGGTGAGAATGGTGGCCTCACTCCCGGTGACCTCATCGGCCCGGTAGCCGGTGATCCGCTCGAACATGGGGTTGACCGAGATGATGCGATTATGTCGATCCGTGATCAGGATCGCCTCGTTACTGGACTCGAACACCTGGGCGGAGAGGCGTAACTGGTTCTCCATCTGCTTGCGCAGCGAGATGTCGCGCACTACCAGCAAGGCCTCCTCCTTGCCGCGGGGTAAAATCCGGGCTTCCCAGCAGTGGTTATTCTGGGTTAACTCCAGAGTGCGTGGGACTTGTCGCTCCAGACTCTGCTGCAGCTCCTGCTGTAGGGGGTGGCCCAACTGGGGATTGAGGTGGGTCAGCAGGGGAGTGCCGGGGGGCAGATCCCATTCGCCCCAATCTGGGGCCTGGCTGCCGGCCTGGCGATCGAGGATCAAGCCATCTGCCTGCAGATGAAACAGCAGGTCGGGGAGGGCGGAGAGCAGAGCCCGGGTCTTGCTTTCGCTCAAGGCCAGCTCACCGAAGGCATGGTGGGCGCGCAACAGGTAGCGCACCCGGTGGCCCAATGTGCCCCAACTGATGGGCTTGGTGATGAAGTCGGTGGCTCCCGATTGGTAAGCCAGCTGGATGGAGTGTACGTCATCCAGCCCGGTGGCCATGGCGATGGGTAGATTGCGCCCCCGGGGTAACTGGCGCAGGGCGGAGCAGAACTGGATGCCATTACCATCGGGCAGGATCACATCCAGTATGATGAGATCCAGGTCATGGCGGGCGAATTGTTCCGCAGCCTCGGCCACGCAGCCCGCTTCCAGCACCTCGAAGCCTGACTCCTCCAGCGTGGCGCGCATGATAAGGCGCGCGCTGTGTTCATCGTCGACCACTAGCACTAGAGGTCGAGTCTGGGTTACCTGCTGCTCTGGCATCAACTCTCTTCCTTTCGTAGCCTGATAATGGCCTGTTTCGCGTTCATGAACTCGGTTTCTATCTCGGAGAGCAACTGGCCTGTTTCATTAGCATCCCTGGCTCGAGCCTTCTCCTCCATGGCAAAGCAGCGTCGCGACAGCATGGTGGCTCCCACATTGGCTGCGCTGTTTTTCAAGGAGTGGGCGGCACGCAGCAGGCGGTTGTTATCACCCTGATGTACCCCCTGTTGCATATCGGCCAGCAAGACCGGGGATTCCTGTAACCAGATATCAAGCACCTTCTTCAGCAGGCCAGGGCGCAGATTGCGCAAGGAGTCAATGGCGCGGGGGTCCAACTCAATGGCCTCGCGGCTCACCGCCCGACGCTCGACTCGGGGAGCGACACGCTCGGCCCCTGTGGCGGGGGTCAGCCAGCGACTGAGCAGACCAAATAGCTGTTCCTGAGTGAAGGGTTTGGAGAGGTAGTCATCCATGCCGCAGGCGAGGCAGCGTTCTCTATCACCTGCCACGGCGTTAGCGGTCAGGGCTATGATGGGTTGATGCCGCTCGGAGCCAGCCTCGCTATCCCGGATGGCGCGGGTGGCCTGGAAGCCATCCATTTCTGGCATCTGGCAGTCCATCAATACCACATCAAATTTCTGCTTCTTCAATATCTCCAGGGCATCCAGGCCATTGCCGACGGTTTCAAACCCCAGGCCGAGATTCTCCAGCATGGCCAGCGCCACTTCCTGATTAACCAGATTATCTTCAGCCAACAGCACACGCCCTTGCAGGGGTTGGAGCGGCTGGCTGGGCTGTGGCCGTTCCGGCTGGGCGGGCAAAGCTTGGTGCAGTACGCGGACTATGGCGTTGTAGAGGTCTGACTGGCGTACCGGTTTGGTCAGCAACTGGTTGTGGCTAATCTTGGCACTGAGGCTGGGTGAGAGTTCATTGCCAGCAGAACTGAGGATGATGACTGGGATGTGCGCCAGTCGCGGGTTGCACTGCATCTGGTTCAGCAGGCTGAAACCATCCTCGCGGGGCATCATCATATCCGAGATGACCAGATTGAACGGCTCCTTACTCTGGGCCGCCTCCTGCAATAGGAGCATGGCTTGTGGCACGTTCTGGGTCATCTGGATCTGGCAGTGCCAGGAGGTCAGTTGGTGCGCCAGGATTTCCAGGTTGGTGGTGTTGTCATCGATCAGCAGCACCTTGATATGGCTCAAATGGGCCGATGGCTTATGGGAGCGGAACTGCTTTTCGATGGGGAACTGTAGGGTGAAGAAGAAGTCGCTGCCGTGGCCGGCCACGCTGTTGAGGTCGATGTGCCCCCCCATCATTTCCACCAACCGCTGGGAGATGGCTAACCCCAGGCCGGTGCCGCCGAAACGGCGCGTGGTGGAACTATCGGCCTGAGTGAAGGCGCGGAACAGATGACCCTGTTGCTCTAACGGAATGCCGATGCCGGAGTCCTGCACACTGAAACGGCACTGCGCCTGATTATTGGGTTGCTCTATGAAGTCGACACGCAGCACCACCTGTCCCTGTTCGGTAAATTTGATGGCATTACCCAGCAGGTTGGTGAGCACCTGATTCAGCCGTTTACTATCACCGGTTAGCAGCAGGTTGCGGGTGGGGGCGGCGCAGAGAATTTCCAGTCCTTTGCCGTGGGCCACCGGGGCGAAACGCTCGACCAGATCCTCGAGTAACAGGGTGAGATTGAAGGTGCCGTAGTCCAGATCCAGTTTGCCCGCCTCAATCTTGGAGAAGTCGAGAATGTCGTTGATGATGGTCAGCAGATCTTCCCCGGAACGACGAACTATGCGCACGTAGCGGCGCTGTTTCTCATCCAGCTCGGTGGCATTGAGCAGATCTGTCATGCCGATGACGCCATTGAGCGGGGTACGGATCTCGTGGCTCATCATGGCCAGAAACTCACTCTTGGCACGGTTGGCGGATTCGGCTGCATCTCTGGCTTGAACCAGGTCGGCGGTCCGCAGGCTCACCTCCTGCTCCAGATGGTCTCTGTGCTGTTCCAGCGCGTTATCCCGCAGGGATATCTGGCTCAACATGTCGTTAAAACTCTGGGCCAACAGCCGAGTTTCACTCTGCTCGCCGCCCTCATCGGCACGCAGGGCGTAGTTTTTATCGCGGGCGATCAGATCTGCTACTTCGGAGAGGCGGATGAGCGGGCGAGTCAGAATTTGCGCCAATAGGCGGGCCAGCAGGGCGGCCAGCAACAGGGCGGCTATGCCCATGGTCGAGCAGAGTAAGATAGCCTGACGCATCAGGTCATGGATAGAGGCCTGTGAGGCATGCAGTTCAAGGGTGCCGAGGGACTCGCCCTGGTAGCTGATCTGGGCGCTGGCGACCAGATCATTGCCGGAGGAGGGGGCGGTCGGGTTATCGTATTGGGCAAACAGGCTGCCATCAGTCAGGTAAATCTTGGCATAGAGAACCTGTGGGGCGGCTTGCAGTGAGGCCAGGGTCTGAGTGGCCGAATTGCTGTCATTGAAGGTGACGGCTGATATGGTGTTATAGGCGACGCTGTTGGCCAGTATGCTGAGGCCGTTCTGGGTTTGTTGCTTGAGCATACTGTACTGCAGGGATAGGAAGGCAATACTGAAGATAGTCAGGGCCAGCATGCAGACTAAAACGACCAGACCTGCGGTCTGTTTGGAGAGTGATTGTTTGCGCCAGACTGATGACTTCATGGTAGTGTCCGTGTGTTGCGAGCCAGTTTGAGTAATTGCGAACTAATCTTGTAGTTGGCTCTCTGTATCAACTCAAGATTGATCTCAAATTGCAAATGCCCCTGCTTTTCTAGCAAACCAATAATACCTCCCTTGGCGATAAAATCGTCTGCATCACCCACTGTCAGCAGGTTCGGGTGATGTTCCGCCAAGTTGCGCAGGGCCACGGGTGCTCCCCCTTCCCTTAGATAATAGACATGGCAACCCTCTACATCTGTCGTACTGCTCAATTGTCTGACCAAAATCGACCTGCCATTGGCTTTCTGCTGATTTAAATTCTCAAAGGCACTCAGCAGGGCCTGATTGGCATTGACCAAACAAACTACGAGTGGTGTCTGTGCACTTTTTTCGGATGGCCACTCAGTAAACTTCAGGAAGTTATATACATAAGCAGCCTTGAGCCGCTCAGGCGTTAACTGGTTATCCATGGCTATCAGGCTCGAGCTTACCAGTAATGCCACCCAAATGAGGCAGTAAAGGTGAAACCCTGGCGTCGAATGACCACTCTTTACCATGTTAACTACTCGTGCGCAAAAGAAGGGGGTGCTCCATCGCACGGGCGAGATGCTGCGGGAGCCCTTGTGGGTGGCATCCATCCATATGACGGGGGTTCCTTCTTCTGTGTGGTGGCCAGCCACTTATGATTATTGGTATGTGGGTACTGCTAGTTATAGTGGAAAGCGCGGCGGTTATCTCGTGTTGACGAGTGAGAGCGCGAGCGGAGTCAAAATAAGTCAAAACAAACATCCGCCAGTGGGATCACAGGCTGGTGTTATGCCCGTGTTAAAACGTTTACTGTCAGCTATAACAGAGGGTAGGGTTGTTTCTCGCCTTCTGGAGTTGGCCATGCCGAGCAAGCATAACAAATGGAACTGGTTATTCGCACTCTTGCCCTGTGGGGCCTTGGCAGAGCCGGTCGCGAACAACAATGATGAGTTGCTTAACCTGGATCTGAACCAATTGATGCAGGTGACTATGGATAGTGCTGCGACCTTGACACCAACGGCCAGCAAGCAGATGCCCGCATCCATTACCAGCATAGATCGCGACATGATTGGCCAGTCTGGCGCTCGGTCGCTGTTTGATCTGCTGGAAATCTACGTGCCCGCTTTTCACTACCTGCCCCACCACTGGGAGGCTTCCCATATGGGCATGCGTAGCATCATAGGCGATCGGGATGACAAGTACCTGCTGGTGGTCAATGGCCGGGTCATGAATGAGAAGACGCACTTCGGTGCCTTGAGTGAACGAGATATGCCCATGTTGGGGGATATTCGTAAGATCGATGTGGTGCGAGGGCCGGGCTCAGTGGTCTATGGCCCTGGGGCTGTCTCCATGGTGATCAATATTCAGACCGACACCTTTGAAAATAACTCCGGTGACAGCGTGACGGCGAAAGGGGGGATCGGCGAGGAGTTTGGTTCTCTGGAGCTGCAAAAGGCCATTAGCTTTGATGAGAGTGGGCGGCACGGTCTGTTGCTGTATGGCGGCATCAGCGACTATCAGGGGGCGGATCAGAGCCATGCTCCGCTGGTTTATGGCCTGAGTGACAAGACTACCTGGGGCGAATCGATCACCGGTGGTCAACCTACCGCCTATGACCCGGGGAATAACCATGCCGCCTTTCATGACAGGCCCAAGGCCAAGCTGCACGCGCATTACCAGAAAGATGACTTCAACGCCTGGTTGCGCTTCACCCAAGGCGGGGAGCAGCTCACCTGGGAGCACAAGACCATCTATCCCAAGCCCAATGGCTCGGGCGTCAAGGGCACCCCAGAAGAGGCCTATACTCCCAATGGTGTCGGCTATCGTCAGCTGACCCTGGATTTGGCACAGATGTGGGTGCTCTCTCCGGCTATGTGGTTTGAGCTCAAGGGTGGGTATGACACCACCCTCTATGAGCGCGAACTGTGGGACTCGTACCGCCCAGGCAAGATACCGGAGAATCATAGGGAGGAGGAGTACCTCACCCGCGGCACCCTGAACTGGAATCATAATGAAAAACATGCCTCGGCTGTGGGCAGCGAAATCATCTACTCCCGTTGGGGTCTCAACAGCTCGGATTATGACTACGCCTACTCATCCACCCTGGGCAAGATGGAGCAGTGGAATACCTATACTGTGGGCCTGTTTGGTGAGCACCAGTGGCAGATGACGCCTTGGCTCACCAACTTCCTGGGGTTGCGGAGCGACAAGGATCAATACACAAACTGGATGTGGTCACCGCGGCTGGCGTTTGTCGCCACCCTCAGCGACAAGGATACGGTCAAGACCATATTCAGTCGCTCGTTGCGTAAAAACAATGCCGAGGAACTACGCGCCCAGCATGAGGCAGGGGAAGCTCCGCAATCAGAGAAACTGAGCAGTGCCGAGCTCATTTATAACCGCCAACTGACCCAGGCGACCGATGTGACGCTGACCGGGTTTTATAACAAGGCCGATGTCTTGGGGATCAACTTTACGACCTTGAAGACCCAGCCAGTGGGCTCCTTCAAGTATGGTGGTATTGAGTTGGAGTTGGGTTACAAGGTCGATGATCTCTCTTTCGGCTTCTCCCATGCCTGGAGCAAACTGGATGACTTCGATCTGGCACCGGGGGGATCGACTCGGATCACGGGTTCCCACATAGGTTATGGCAATGATCTCAACAACTGGAGTAACCATATCACCAAGCTGACATCGGCTTGGCAGATGACGCCAGCCTGGCAGTTGACCAGCGACCTGCGGGTGTTCTGGTATTACCCGGGGGCCAAGGATCAGATTGAGAGTACCAACGATGCTCGGGCTAACAATCCTAACTCCTCAGCCACCAACCTGACCGATCCGGGCAACTTTGATTCGATTGAAACGGCGGCCTTCTTCGATCTGGGGCTGCACTACCAGACCCAGGGTTATGGCAAGTTCAGCCTGAATGGATATAACTTGTTGGGGCTGCTGGATGACACCTACAACAAGCGCCTCTATCTGTTGAACGTGGGTAACTACCGGGCTGAGGCCACGGCGGCGGCGCTGACCTATGAGTACAAGTTTTAATTAAACAGGCGGGAGGTCCCTCAGGCTGTGGGCTCTTCACTCCCTTCCTGCTTCCCCCTTGGCAAGGGGGCGGCTTTTCTCTGCTAATCACGAAAGCTCAACCTTGGCTAATTCAGTACCCGTTGCCGTATGGCGTGTACCATGGCGCGCAGGCCATTGCCGCGGGAGGGGCTCAGGTGTTTGCTCAGCTGCAGCTCGGCAAAGTAAGCCTCCATGTCGAAGGCGAGGATGGCCTCGCGATTGTGGTGGTTGAGAGCGGCCAGCACCACGGCCAGTAGTCCGCGCACTATCCGTGACTCGCTGTCGGCGGCAAAGTGCCAGAGCCCCTGCTCATCCTGTTCCCCCAGTAACCAGACTCGACTCTCACAGCCCGCCAGCTCCTGCTCCTCACCGCGCCATGCGGTGGGGAGGGGGGGTAACTGTTTACCTAACTGGATCAACTGCCGATAACGCTCCTCCCAGGCACGGGCTTGGGCAAACTGCTGACATAGGGTGGCGGCGTTGAGTGTGGGCTCTCCCAAGGGGTGATTGCGCAAAAACTGAGCCTGTTCGCTTGGCATTAGAAAAACTCCGGGATGCGCTTGAGGGCGGCCAATAGGGCATCGATCTCCTCGCGGCTATTGTAAAGCGCCAAGGAGATGCGCAGTGTGCCCTCCAGCCCCAGTGCCTCCATCAGTGGCATGGCGCAGTGATGGCCGACGCGTACGGCGATACCCTGTTGATCCAGCAGCTCACCCACATCCTGCGGGTGATAGTCAGTAAAGCGCAGGGAGACAGCCCCACAGCGTTCGCGGGGGGAGCCTATCACCTCTACCCACGCCAGCTCGGCTAACCCGGTCAGCAGTTGGCTCATCAGGGCCTGCTCGTGCTGCGGCCAACCAGAGGGCAGGGCTTGCAGGTAGTCGAGGGCGGCGGCCAGGCCAATGGCCTCGGCAATCGCCGGCGTTCCCGCCTCGAAGCGCAAGGGTATGTCATTGAAGCTGCTGCCGCTGAAACTCACCTTGCGGATCATCTCGCCCCCGGTTTGCCAGGGGGGCATACGCTCCAGCAGTTCGGCGCGGCCATAGAGCACGCCTATGCCGGTGGGGCCGTAGAGTTTATGGCCGGAGAAGGCGTAGAAGTCGCAGCCCAGGGCTTGCACATCGACACTCAGATGGCTGACCGCCTGGGCGCCATCCACCAACGTGACCGCCCCCACGGCCCGGGCTGCCGCCACCATCTGGGCCACCGGATTGACCGTGCCCAGGGCATTGGAGACCTGGGTGATGGCCAACAGGCGGGTGTGGGGCCCCAGCAGTTGGTGAAAGGCCTGCAGATCCAGATCACCCTGGGGGGTGAGGGGAATGACGCGAATCTGGGCGCCCGTAGCCAGGGCCAGCTGTTGCCAGGGAACTATATTGGCGTGGTGTTCCAGGGTGGAGAGGAGGATCTCATCCCCCGGCTGTAGCGTGGTGCGGCCCCAGCTGTGGGCCACCAAGTTGATGGCCTCTGTGGTGCCCCGGGTCCAGATGATCTCCCGGCTCTCCCGGGCATGCAAAAAGGCGCGCACTCGCTCGCGGGCGCCCTCAAAGGCCTGGGTGGCGCGACAGCTCAGGGTGTGGGCGGCGCGATGCACATTGGCATTGTCCTGGCGGTAGTAGTCATCCATGGCCTGCAGCACGGCCAGGGGTTTCTGGGTCGTGGCCGCATTGTCCAGATAGATCAGTGGCTTATCATTGACCTGCTGGGCCAGGGCGGGAAACTGGGCGCGAATGGTGGCCAGATCGAAGTTGGATGACATGGGACTCTCTCCTTTGCTGCCGCTATGATCGGTAAAAGCGTGTCAGAAGGCAAACTGTCATCACGGGGCAGGCTTTTTGCTACAATCGCCCCCTCGAGTGTGGTTGGTGGAGAAATGATGCAATGAAATTGAATCCTCGGCAGTTGGAGGCGGTGCACCATGTCTCCGGCCCCTGTCTGGTGCTGGCCGGCGCCGGTTCGGGTAAGACCCGGGTCATCACCACCAAGATCGCCTATCTCATCCAGAAGTGTGGCTATCAGGCCAGGCAGATCTGCGCCGTCACCTTCACCAACAAGGCCGCCAAGGAGATGAAGGAGCGGGTAGCCCAGACCCTGGATCGCAAGCTGCTCAGAGGCTTGATGGTTTCCACCTTCCACTCCTTGGGGCTCGATATCATCAAGTGTGAACACAAACTGTTGCGGCTCAAGGCCAATTTCTCCCTGTTTGATGACACAGATCAGATGGCCCTGCTCAAAGAGCTGACCGAGGTGGAGCTGCAGGGGGACAAGACCAAGCTGGGCTTGCTGCTCAATGCCATCTCCAACTGGAAGAATGATCTGGTGCTGCCCGGGGTGGCGCTCAAGCGCGCCCAAGATGGCGATGAGCAGCAGATGGCCCTCTTGTATGAGCGCTATCAGCGGCAGATGACCGCCTACAACGCCCTGGATTTTGATGATCTCATCCTGATGCCCACCCTGTTGCTCAAGACCAATGCCGAGGTGCGGGAGCGCTGGCAGCAGAAGATCCAGTATCTGTTGGTGGACGAATATCAGGACACCAACACCAGCCAGTATGAGCTGGTCAAACTGCTGGTGGGGGAGCGGGCACGCTTCACCGTGGTCGGAGATGACGACCAGTCTATCTACTCCTGGCGCGGGGCGCGGCCCCAGAATCTGATCCTGCTGCAGCAGGATTTTCCGCGGCTGAATGTCATCAAGCTGGAGCAGAACTATCGCTCCAAGGGGCGCATTCTCAAATGTGCCAACATCCTCATCGCCAACAACCCCCACGTCTTCGAGAAGCAGCTCTTCTCCGAGTTGGACTATGGTCAGCCGGTCAAGGTGTTGCAGGCCAGGAACGAGGAGCATGAGGCGGAGCGCGTGGCAGCCGAGATCATGGGCCACCGCTTTATGAACCGCTCCCATTGGGCCGATTACGCCATTCTCTACCGCGGCAATCACCAGTCGCGGTTGCTGGAAAAGGTGTTGATGCAAAATCGTATCCCCTACCGCATCAGCGGCGGCACCTCGTTTTTTTCCCGCACCGAGATCAAGGACATCATGGCCTACCTGCGGCTGCTGGTGAACCCGGATGATGACAACGCCTTTCTGCGAGTGGTCAACTTGCCGCGGCGTGAGATTGGCCCCACTACGTTGGAAAAGCTCGGTCATTACGCCAATGAACGGGGCAAGAGTCTGTTTACCGCCAGCTTCGAGCTGGGGTTGGAGCAGACGCTGACCGGGCGTGGCCTCTCGGCCTTGCGCCACTTCTGCGACTGGCTGGTCCGCTTGGGTGATGCCGCCCTGCGCGGCAACGCGGTGGAGGCGGTGCGGGATATGATACGGGACATCCACTACGAGGAGTGGCTCTACGAGAGTTCGCCCAGCCCTAAGGCGGCGGAGATGCGGATGCAGAATGTCTCCACCCTCTATCGCTGGATCACCGACATGCTGGAAGGGGATGCCAAGGAGGAGGTGGCCCCCATGACCCTGCCTGAGGTGGTCAGCCGTCTCACCCTGCGCGACATGATGGAGCGCAACGAGGAGGAGGGGGCGCTGGATCAGGTGCAGCTGATGACGCTGCATGCCTCCAAGGGGTTGGAGTTCCCTTATGTCTTCCTCATCGGCATGGAGGAGGGGCTGTTGCCCCATCAGGTGAGCATAGACGAGGATAATGTGGATGAGGAGCGGCGCCTGGCCTATGTGGGCATCACCCGCGCCCAGACTGAGCTCACCTTCATACTGTGCAAGGAGCGGCGCCAGTTCGGCGAGTCGGTGCGGCCTGAGCCGAGCCGTTTCCTGCTGGAGTTGCCCCAGCATGATCTGGAGTGGGAGGGAGATAAGCGTGAAGTGACGGCAGAACAGCGCCAGCAGACGGGGCTCTCGGCCCTCGAGCGGTTACGCCAGCAGCACAATCTCAAACGGGGCGGCAGCTGATCAGGGCGCCGTTTCGGCGCCTATCAGATCTGCGCTATTCGGACGTCGAACAGACCACAGATATGGTCGGCCGACATGGGCGCATCGAATAGCAGTCCTTGTGCCAGGTCGCATCCCATCTCCTGCAGGGCAACCAATTGTTCAGCCAACTCCAGCCCCTCAATCACCACCTGCATGCCCAGGTCGTGGCTGATATCGCGGATGGCGCGGATCAGCGCCTTGTCCCTCGGTGAATTAATCAGCCGGTGGGTAAAGCTGTGGTCGACCTTGATGTAGTCCACCGGGAAGTGGAACAGGGCATTGAGCGAACTGCAGCCGGTACCGAAGTCATCGACGGCGATGGCAATGCCGCGGGCGCGCATCTCGTGCAGCAGGTTCAGCGCCAGGGTGTCACGTCGAACCAGATCCCGCTCCTTGAATTCAAACAACAGGTGACGAGGTGAGACCTCGGCCTCCTGGATGATCTGCAACAGGGCGTGGATCTGCTCCCGCGAAGCCAGGTGCTTGCCAGAGAGGTTGATGCTCAAACGGAAGTTGTGATTGTGCAGTAGGGGTTTGAACAGGCCATTGAGCAAACCGCAGGCATGGCGCAGCATCAGGGTATCTATCTCCAGTACCAGTCCACTCTGTTCAGCCAGGGGCATGAAGTCATAAGCCTCTCGCAGGGTGCCCTCCTCATCCAGCCAGCGGGCCAGCAACTCCACCTGCACTATCTTTTGGTTGTCCAGGCGCCGGATCGGATGAAAGTAGGGCAGAATGCGTTTTTCTTGTAGTGCCTGATGGAGGGCCTGCACGGGTGAGAGACGTTCCGAGCTCTGGCTCAGCTCAGAGTAGAATAGCGCCGTGTCATGGCCTCGCTGCTTGGCCTGGAAGGTGGCAATATCCACCTGGCGCAGCAGTTGACTGATATCCGTGATCTCAGGTGTGATGGTGACGACCCCTAGATTGGCATGTACTTGGATGGTTTCGATGCCTAATAGCAGGGGATCTTCCAGACTTTTCAACACCCGGCTGATGACGGGGGTGATGGCATCCGGGTGGTGGCTGGCATCCAGAAAGAAGATAAATTCATCGCCGCTCAGCCGTGCCAGCATGTCATTCTGGCGTATGTTGCGCAGTAGCAGTTGCGCCATGTTCTTCAGCAGCAAGTCACCTAACTGATCGCTGTACTGCTCGTTGATATGGCGCAGGGAGACCAAATCCAGCAGCATGATGGCAAAGCCATGCTCCGGGTAGCGTTTATAGTGGCGGAAGGCCAGCTCCAGCCGATGAATGAACATGGCTCGGTTGGGTAACTGGGTGAGAGGGTCCTTTTGACTCTCTATTTGCAGTTGGCGCTCGTACTCCTCACGTTGGCGTAACTCTCGGTGCAGTCGTTGATTTCTCTTGCTCAGCTCGCGTACCCGTTGCAGTAACCTGTGACGCGAAAATGACCACTTCTCATTGCTGCCATTTTGTAGTCTGTGCTCCTCCAGCTCAATCAACAGCCCCAGCTGTAGAGCCCCGGTATGTAATAGGTGAAAATCCTCTTGTGACAACTTCCCCACACTGGAGACCGCCAGGGTGGTCTGGTGTTGTCTATGTACTCGGATGGGGAAGCAGTACCAGTGCAACTGCAACTGCTCAAATTGACATTCGTTCTCCACATCAAACAGTTGCTGTAGAAAGGGGGGCTCATAGTGAGCGCTGGAGGGGTAGAGCAGAGTTAGTTCGCCCTCATCCTGTTGTAGTAGCAAGAGATCATGGGTGCCCATCCAGTAGTGTATGGTGGCATCCAGCTGGGCAAATAGCTGGCGGCTGGGCAGGGAATCGACTAGCCGTAACAGGCGGTTGAAACTCTCCAATTTCTCCTGCCAATGGGAGATGTGCTGACGCAGTGGAGAGGAGAAACTCTCGATGCGAACTGTGGCTTGCTGCAGGGAGTAACGCCGGGCCAATTGCTCGAGCAACAATTGTAGTTGTTGCGTGTGAGCGGGCGAGGTTTGTCCGACCAGCCAGCGAATGGTGCCGTGTTCGACTTGGCACTTGCACCACCCCTCTTCAGCGGTCAGCAAGGTGGTCAATTGCTCATCACTGATCGTTTCATTTTGCTGAAAATGGGTCGATAGCGGGGACGTTGTTGCCGGTTGCCAGGTCAAGGTACCCCTATCTTCTACCAGCGCAGCGAAATGGTGCACTGGCAGATGTTGCTGCAGTGCCTGCAGTATGGCAGCCAGTTGCGCAGAGAGGGCGGCGTTGGCTAATGGCAGCCGATCCAACTCGGATGCCGCCTCCAGGGAGAGCACAGGGGCAGGCTCAGGGCCGCCTGGGGGCTTGAGTTCCACGTTATTCTCTCCATCTAGACGCACCTTCCTCAAGTGTAGTCGGCAAGTTTCTAGTCAGCAGGAGAAAGCAGAAGGAAAGCCAGCCTCTCCCCCAGAACAGGTTGCTGGATGCACAGATTGTTTGAGCGGAAGAGAGAACTGGCTAGATCGCCGTGGCGCCACTCGTTGGCGTCACTTTTATCCCTCCCCTATTTTTCAAGGGGAGGGCAGGGGTGGGGTTAGCTGGCGACTTGCAAGAAGCCGCTATAGGTGAGGGCCAGGATCACCAGGCCCGCCACGATGCGGTAGACGGCAAAACCGCGGAAGCTATTCTTGCTCACATAGCGCAGCAGCCAACCTATGGCCAGCAGGCTGACGATGAAGGAGGTGAAGAGGCCTATGCCTATATTGAGCAGACCATGTTCACCTACGCCCTGCAGATCCTTCATCAGCGAGTAGAGGCTGGCGGCCCCCAGAGTCGGGATGGAGAGGAAGAAGCTGAAACCGGTCGCGGTGGGGCGATTGAGCCCGACCAGCATGCCGCCCATTATGGTGGAGGCACTGCGGCTGACGCCGGGGATGAGTGAGCAGAGCTGAGCGCAGCCAATGGTGAAGGCCTGCTTGGGGGTGATGTGCTGGAGCTCAGTGGTGGCGACTGCTGGCTGTGGTCGCCCCTCAATCCACCACATCACCACGCCACCCATGATCAGGCTGATGGCAACTGTGATGCCGTTGAACAGGTAGTGGGTGATGTAGCTGTGCAGTGCCAGGCCGACGAAGGCCGCTGGCAGGAAGGCCAGGATCACCCCCATCCAGAAACGTTGCACCTCTTTATCGCTTTTAACTGTCTTGGCTTGTTGCCACAGGGTCTGGAAGTAGAACCACATTACAGCCAGGACCCCGCCCAACTGGATGACAATTTCGAAGGTATCGCTACCTTTGAAGCCCAGGATCTCCTGAGTGACGATGAGATGCCCGGTACTGGATACCGGCAGGAATTCGGTGATGCCCTCGACTATGCCGAGGATGATGCTGTTGAAAATATCTGACATGGGGTGCTCATAGAGAGATGAGAGATGGTTCGCATTATGCCAATGAAAAAGGGTGAGAGGAATCGGTAGGCAGGATTGAAGAAAAATAAAAGTGGATAAAAAAACGGCCCCGAAGGGCCGTTTGTTCTAGCAGTAGGGTGATTAAGGGGTAACCACCTTCAACAGGCGACCAGTCAGGGCCGGAGCCGGGACAGCAGTCAGATCTGTGATGGTTGTGCCGCTCACCAGATCCAGCAGCGCCGTACCCTGCAGACCCGCACTACTCAGGTCATAGGTGGTCTCTGCAGTGCCGGTGTTGAGCAGGTAGACTACTTGCTCGTTCACTGTCTGCTTCAGATCCACATACAGAGTCGCGCTCTTGGCCAGGTTAATGCGCTTGCCACCGAACAGTGCCGGGTTGGCTGCACGCACTTCCAGCAGCTTGGCAACATAGGCCTTCAGATCGGCTTGAGCCGTGCTAGGAACGAAGCCGTTGAGGCCTGCGATCTTGGCATCGCTACGAGCTATGTTGTCATCGTCGCGGCACAGGGTACCAGCAACACAGACGCCATCGGTCGGATTGCGCTCTCTGGTGGAGAAGCCTGGGACTTCATCACCGATCTCATCACCATAGTAGAGGGTGATGGGGCCAGAGTTGGCTGCCATGAAGCTGAAGGCCGCCTTGTTACGCAACCAGTAGGCCGGATCGTCAACCCCTGTCACCAGACCACTACGTTCCAGCAGGTCACCGAAGCGCACCAGATCGTGGTTGGATACCATGAGGTTTGGCATGGCATGCATCGGATAGTTGTCGATGCTGTTCCAGCTAGCGTTCAGATGGGTAGCATCGCCAGAATCCATCCACTCACCTGTGGCCAGGGCATGCACCACACCATAACGCAGCGGGAAGTCAAAGGCAGACTTCAGCGCAGGCGCAGCGGCCGGGCCGTAGGCTTCGTTGCTGATTTCACCAGAGCTCTTCCACACTTCACCCACCATGTAGCCCAGGGTACCCCAGGCTTCGCCAGCGGTTTTACGTGCAGCGGCTGCAGTTTCGACAGCGGTGCGGATTTCAGTCCAGGTAGCAGGCGGAACCTGATAAGCCTGGTCCAAACGCCAGCCATCGATGCCATACTCGGTCACATAGTGGGTCGCCACTTCCTTGAAGAAGGTGACGCTATCGGCCTTGGTATAGTCAACCGTGTAGCCTGTGCCCGCCTTCACCATAACCGGGCTCACCTTGGAGAGTGGTGCGGCTGGAATGGTGTCGGTGATGGTGTGGCCAAAGACGCCGTCCAGGAAGACATAGAGTCCCTTGGCATGAGCGGCATCGACCAACTCCTTCAGCTTGGCATTGGTACCGAACTTGGGATCCACGTTGAAGTAGTCACAAGCGAAGTAACCGGTAGCGGCCAGCTTCTTATCGGTCACGGTGGCGGCACAGGAGTCAAATACCGGAGTCAACCACAGAGCATTAACGTTCAGGCTCTTGATGTAATCCAGGCTGTTGATGATCCCTTGCAGGTCACCCTTGTGCGCAGACGGACCATAACCCACATCGTAGTTGATGGTGTCATCGCCGTTGACAAAGGATTCGACCATTACCTGATACATACGCAGATCGCAGGCGCCATCCTTGTTCTTGTAGCAGGTGTAGTTCGGGGTCTCCTGGATAGTCAGGGTCGGCTTGGCTGGATCATTCGCATCCAGCACAAACTGCCACTCGCCATCGGTGGGGATGGTGATCTTCAGGTTACCGTTACCGGCATCTTCGATCAGTACCGCACCCTTGCCGTCAATCACATCGCTATAGCTCAGGATCGGACCGGCCCAGGCGGCATCGGCGATCTTGAACTCATAGCTACCCGCCTTCAGCGCCATGTTGGCCAAGTAGAGGCCATTATCGCCGGTATAGGGCATTTCGTTGCCTGTGCCCCAACCATTAAATCCGCCCTTGAGGTACATGGCGGTCTTGCCATACGGTGCTGGCGTGACTGCCGGAGCAATTACATTCAGTACCGGTTTTGGTTGGCTTACATCCAGGGTAAAGGTGTATTCACCCGCCTTTTTGGCTGTCATGAACAGGTTGCCACTGTTCAGGGTGACAGGGAAAGAACTGGAGGCCAGAGCGATATCGTAACCACCATATGACTTGTCCCAGCCGCTGTTGGCGAACTTGAACTCATAGGTTTTGGCGGTCAGTGAGGCTTTCACCTGATAACGACCTTGGCCTACATAAGTCAGGGGTTGGCTGGTGCCCCAATCATTCATCACACCACGCAGATAGTAGGGTTCGGTCAGCGGAGCTATATCCAGACCGGCACCAACGCTATCGACTTGCTTCTTGACGAACACCACGGCAGACAGAGGCGGCAGAGTGAATTTGCCGTTCTCAAACTTGGCGCCCTTCAGTTGCTCGTCGCTGGAGGCGGCGAAGACAGGGTGCAGCTCAAAGCCCGCAGTGCCACCGGCATAGACGGTTTGTTCTGTGGTATTTGCGTTGATGGCTACCATGATGGCGTCATAGTTAGGGTCCAAATCAGCACCCATGGCCGCACCATCGTCTACACCCATCATGATCACGCCTGGGGCATAATCGGCACCCGTGTTGAAGAACTTCACGCGTTTGATGATGTCGTCAGCCGTGGCCAGACGCAGCAGTTCGGTGGTGGAGCGAACCTTCAACAACTCCTTGACGCGGGCATCAGACCAGGCGATATCGGTCGGAGTCGCCACGCTGTTGGGGTTGTCCAGTACCGTCTGGATGTTCTTCCAATTGCTCTCATCCTTGTCGGCACGGGGCAGGCCCACGTTCCAGTTATTGGTTTGCTTGCTAAAGTCGACCTTGTTGAACCAGTCGCCAGAGTCATAGCTGTCGCGGTTCATGGACTTGGAGCGCAGCAGCTCGGAACCCATGTGCATGAAAGGCACACCTTGGCCCAGGAACACAGTGGCTTGACCCACCACTTCCATGCGCGCGCGATCCGCCGCCGTCACATCAGCCTCAACCTTGTACTGGATAATATCCCACAGGGTCTGGTTGTCGTGCTTCTCGACATAGTTGATGCTTTCTTGCGGATCCAGGGTGTAACCAGCCATAGCGCCATCGGTGCCATAGGGTATGGTATTACCCTTCTTGGTGGTACCGTCAGCGGTAGTGAAGGCGTAATCCTGCAGGCCACCGGCCATGCCGATACGGATCAGATCCATGCGGCTGTTCATGGCGGCATCGAAGCGGGAACCGGCGTTGGCAAAGCCCAGATTTTTTACCACACCTACGTTGTCATCACAGCACCCACCACCACGTACGCCATCGCGCAGACGGTCGTTGAAGGTCCCTATGCCAGTGCCAGCCATGTTGAGCTGGGTGGCGTTGACACCGCGGGCACCATTAGCCACTTCGCCGAAGTTCCAGCCTTCGCCGTAGATCCAGGAGTCAGGACGGATAGCCTGAATGGCGGCCAGTGCCTTCTCGACGCTGGACTTCATCAGGTGTTCCATCAAGTCCATACGGAAGCCGTCGATCTTGTAGGCATCGGTCCAGGTCACCATGCTGTCGGTCACCAACTTCTCGAACATGCGATGTTCGGAGGCGGTGTTCTGGCAGCAGGTGGAGGTTTCAACCACACCACTTTCCGGATTCAGACGGTGATAGTAACCAGGCACTGTCTTGTCCAGCACTGAGCTGTTATAGAGGCCGGAGGCGTTGGTGTGGTTATAGACCACATCCTGCACCACGCGGTAGCCCAGCTTGTGCATGGCCAGGATCATGGTGCGGTATTCCTTGATCCGCGCCAGACCTTCGCTGTTCACCGCATAGCTGCCTTCCGGCGCGGTGTAGTGGTAAGGGTCGTAACCCCAGTTGAAGCTGTCTACGCCATTCAGGTCGGAGAGCAGGGCTTGGGCAGCGCCTGTCTTGGGATCCATGGCGCTGAGCAGTTCACGGAAGGTCTTGCTCTTGTCGACAGTGGAGTCTTTAGCACAGCTGGTAGCCGTCGGCTTGACTTCACACAGGCGAGCGACTGTGTCGTCCAGGTTGACCTGGCGAGCGGTCTCTTCCGGTATGGTGTCGATGTCGTAGGTTGGCATCAGCTCTATGGTGTTGAGGCCAGCTTCGCGCAGGGACTTCAGTTGCTGTACGCTGTCACGTTCGGCTTCGGTGAAGGCCAGGTACTTGCCGTTCAGCGCCTTGGTGCCCTTGGTGTCGGCAGAGCTGAAGTCACGAACATGCAGTTCGTAGACTATGTTGTCTTCCGGCTTGGCCATGGCAGGAATGGTTTGTTCATCCCAACCCTCCGGCTTGGCGGCGGCACTGTTCAGATCCACCAGTTGTGAGTAGCGACTGGAGGTAGAGAGTGACAGCGAGTAGGGATCGGTCGTGGTCAGCCACTCAACCTTGTTAGTCACAGGGTGGAAGGCTTGCAGACGGTAGCGGTAGTAGACCCCTTCCAGGCTGGCGGCGCCATCATAGGCCCAGATACCGGTCGCCGGATCCAGAGTCATCTTGACTGGGGTGTCGGAGAGCGGCTCTTTCTTGGCATTGTAGAGATAGAGCTCGACGCTGCGAGCGGTTGGTGCCCAGAGGCGGAACTTGGCTTGACCGTTCTCCAGGTAGGAGCCCAGCTTGGCCTCGTCGGCATTGTTGTCGCCCTTGGTGTAGAGATCATCGAGCACGCCCGGGATCTGCACCTTGGTGAAGGAGAAGGCTTTGCCATCCTTATCCAGGGCAACGGCGATCAGCTGTTGTTTGACCAGCGCCTTGGCTTGGTCGGCTGTGATGCCATCCTTGAACTGGAAAGCGTTCCAGCTAGCCAATTGGGGCCGCTTGCTGGTGTCTATGCTGCCCTTCTGGACCAGACCATAGCGCACCATGTTTTCGGGTTTGGTGATATCGGCATCACCATCGGCCGCAGCCCACAGCTCGTAATGATCAACATCGGTAACAGGCTGAATGGCCAGGGTGTCGGTAGTCAGCCAGTGGCCGGCGGCGCCACGCAGCACCACAGGGGCTGTTTCGTGGGGCTCGTAGTAGAGGTGGCTGTCGTTATCAAAACCATAGACATCGTTGCCATGGCTCAGATCGATCTTCTGATCGCCACCACCCAGCCCCTTGGTGCCGCCGTTGTGGGCGATCATACTGATGCAGGAGCCATGACCAGTTTTGAGCTTGAGGCGGAATACGGCGCCGTACTTGGGATCTATGCTTTCTGGCAGCAGGGGTTTGTCCCAGGTGAGGCCAGATGACGTGTTGTTGGCATCCATGCTGGCAACCAGGCTATCACAGGTGGTATTGGCCGTGTTCCACAGATGCAAACCCCAGCCGGTATAGTCACCGTCAGTGCGCTTGTAGTGGAACAACACTTCGGTATAGCCATCAATGGTGGCTTGATCCTTGGTGTCGCTCCCGGTGTTGCTCGCATTCTGGATGCTGTCGGGTACGCCATCGCCATCGTCATCGCTGGAGGCAAAGTCACCCCAGCCATCATTGTTGCTGTCTTTACCTTCGAAGCGGTCAGTTGGGAACGCATCGGCGGCATTCAGGACGCCATCCCCATCGATATCCGGGTCTTCAACGTCGGCGATGCCATCTTTGTCCAGGTCAGCAGGAACAGACTTGGGATCCCACTTATCGCTACCAGCCAGGATTTCTGTGCTGTCGCTCCAGCTGTCACCATCGCTATCGACCACCACCTTGCCTGCGCCACCAGTGAGGACAACGCGGCTCAGATCAATGGTTTGTTCACTATCTTGTTGCTCTTTGACCAAGTTGCCAAGAATTTCAGCAGCTTGTTCCAGCGTGCTCTTTTGGCTGTTTAGCGCGTCACCCTTGACTGGCAGTAACTGTACCAGTGCAGCAGCCAGCTCGGTCAGCGCGTGATTCTTGGCGACCAGATAATCGGTGCTAAGTGAGCCGGTTTTTTGTTCCAGCAGAGCCAGGACATTGCTTTCGGCATTCGCCAAAGAGCTACCCGCTTTGACCTGCAGCTGAACCAGAGTGGTCAGCGGGGTAATCACCTTATAGCCCGCCGGAGCAGACATCACGTAATCTTCGGTGATGATGGTATCAGGGGCACTTTCATCGACTGTCTTACCAGCGATCGCGCGTACCATCAGCGGGAATTTGCTCGTCGGCTCTTTGAGTGAGCTGACGTCCAGCACGGCTTTACCACCGGCGCCGGTCGTGGCGGTCGGTTCATTGCTATCCAGCAGGCCGTTGCCATTCAGATCCAGCCATACCTGAGCATTTTTCAGGTAGCCGTCAATGGCTTTAACCTCAAGGGTTTTTTCCTTGGGCTGGTAATCCTTGTTGTCGGCACCACCACATGCCGTCAACAGGGGCAGCAGCGACATAGTTGTCAGCGCTACCCGTGAGAGTTTCAATTTCATAAGTTAGATTCCCGCAAGCAGTTGTTTGTTCGCGCGATCCTTCACCGCGCTAGGCCATGCTATGCAGGTCGTCACCCGTTAGATGTGACAGCTAAGGCAAAAAAAAAAGTGAACAAATTGTGAAAATGATTTCAAGAGTATGATTTTTTTCTATCTGTGAGGCGGGGCAACTTGTTCTAAAAAACAGGCCCGTCAGTTGACGGGCCTGGGGTGCGATGGCGAGAGAAGTTACTGTTCTGTGAGCGCCTTATGCGGAATCGATTCGTCGAACTCCTCCAGCGGTTTGTGATTTTCACCCAAGTAGGTGTAGATCACCGGCAGCACAAACAGCGTGAACAGGGTACCGATGGAGAGACCCGACACGATCACCAGACCTATGCCGAAGCGGCTGATGGCCCCGGCTCCGGTGGCACCCATCAGCGGGATGAGACCGGCGACCATGGCGGCTGTGGTCATCAGGATCGGGCGTAGACGGATGCGGGTGGCGTGCTTCACCGCCTCCATCTTGGAGAGCCCCCTGTGCAACTGTTCCTCCTTGGTCACTTCGCAGATCAGGATCCCGTGTTTGGTTATCAACCCGACTAGCGTGATGAGGCCGACCTGGGTGTAGATGTTCATGGTCGACAGGCCCCAGGCCATGGCGATGAGCGCGCCGCAGATGGCCAGCGGTACCGAGACCAGGATCACCAGCGGATCGCGCACACTCTCGAACTGGGAAGCCAGCACCAGGAAGATGACGAACAGCGCCAGCACGAAGGTGCCTAGCAAAGCGTTCCCTTCGGTGACGTACTGCCGCGCTTCACCCATGTAGTTGTGTTGGTAACCCAACGGCAGCTGCGGAGTGACCTGTTGTTCGAAGAAGTTCACCGCATCGCCCATGGTCACGCCCGGAGTCGGAACCACGCTGATGGTGGCCGAGTTGAGCTGACTGAAGGTCGGCAGCGAACGGGGCTCGGTGACCAGTTCGACATTGACCAGATTGCCCAGCGGCACGGCGGTACCATCGGCGGCGCGGACGTAGTAGCGCTTGAGTGACTCTGGGTTGAGGCGGTACTTACGCTCTACCTGCGGTATGACTTCATAGCTGCGGCCGTTCAAGTCGATACGGTTGACATAACCATCGCTCATGAAGGTGCCCAGCGTGACGCCGATATCCTGCATTGTGATGCCGTAAGCACCGGCCTTGTCCCGATCCACGGTGATGCGCATGGTGGCCGAGTCATAGGCCAGATCCAGTTCCGAGTAGATGAACTGTGGGTTGGCCTTCACCTTCTGCAACATCTCATCGGCAACCTGGAACAGGCTCTCGAAGTTGTTCGGGGTGGTGATGACATATTGCAACGGCATGCCGCTACCGGCGCCCGGCAGTTCCGGGAACTGGAAGGAGCTGACCGTCATCTCGGGAATATCCTGCATCTGGGCGTTGGTCCGCTCCATCACCTGTTTCAGCGGGGGACGCTGACTCCAGGATTTCATGACCGCAATCCCCATGCCCTGATTCGAGTTGGGGATACCAGCAAAGGAGAGGCTGGTGGCCATGGCCGGATCTTTACCCAAGCGGGAGGTGATCTCGCTCATGCTGTTCTGGATGTAGTCCAGGTTGGCGGTGTTGGGGGCCTTGGCCATCATCATGTAGGCACCCTTATCTTCGGAGGGGGCCAACTCTGCCGGAATAAACTTGAACAGCACCGGCAAGGAGGCGAAGACGATGATCGCAAAGGCGATGACCACGGGTCTGCGTTCCATCACCGCATCCAGTGCCCGGGAGTAGGCATTGGTGAGCCGCTCGAAGGTCTTTTCCACGCCGCGCTCGAAGGCATTCGGGTTGGTGTGGGCCTTGAGCATCTTGGAGCACATCATGGGTGAGAGGGTCAGGGCGACGACGCCGGAGACGAATACCGCACCCGCCAGGGTGAGGGCAAACTCCTTGAACAAGGAGCCGGTTACCCCGCCCATCAGGGCAATCGGCGCATACACGGCCGCCAAGGTGATGGTCATCGAGATAACCGGCAGGGCGATTTCCCGGGTACCTATAATGGCGGCGCGGAACGGCTCTTCACCGGCCTTGATATGCCGATCGACGTTTTCCACCACTACTATGGCGTCATCCACCACCAGACCTATGGCCAGCACCATGGCCAGCAGGGTCATCAGGTTGATGGTAAAGCCGAACAGCTGCATCAACATCACCACGCCGATGAGCGACAGGGGTATGGTGATGATGGGGATCACCACGGCGCGGAACGAGCCGAGGAACAGGGTGATGACGATAAGTACGATCACCCCGGCTTCGGCTATGGTCTTCACTACTTCGTCAATGGATTCGTTGATGGCCTCGGTGGAGTCATACAGCATCTCCATCTTGATGGTGGGCGGCAGGTTGCGACGCAACTCCGGCATCATCTTGACCACGCTGGCGGCAATCTCCAACGGGTTAGCCGTTGGGGAGGGGTCCAGACCAACGACGACCGCCTCTTTACCATTGGCCATGGCTCGGTAGGTGTCGTGGTTCTTCTCCAGGCTGACCTTGGCTATGTCGCGCAGACGAACGACGGCCTTATCCCGGCTGGCGACCACCAGTTTTTCCAGATCGGCGACGTTGTCGACCTGGGTATTGGCGTCGGCGTTATAGAGCATGAAGTAGCCGGTGACCTGACCGGGCGAGGATTGGTAGTTGTTGGATTGCAACACCGACATCACTTCGCTGGCGGTCAGGTTGTAGGCCGCCATCCGCTCCGGATCCAGCCAGATGCGCAGGGCGAACTCAGTGCCGCCGTAGAGGTTGACCTTGGCCACGCCGCCGACGGTGAAGAGTTGCGGCTTGATAACCCGCTCCAGGTAGTCGGTGATTTGCGAGGCATTCAGCTCATCACTGGAGAAGGAGATATACATGATCGAGGTACTGGAGCCGGTGGACATATCCAGGCTCGGATCTTCCGACTCCTTCGGCAGCTGGGAGCGCACCGAGTTGACCTTGGCCAGCACATCAGACAGGGCCGCGTTCGGGTCAGTATTGAGCTTCATATTCACCGTGATGGTGGATGAACCCAATTGACTCTTTGAGGTCATATAGTCGATGTTATCGGCCTGGGCTATGGCCTGCTCCAGGGGCTGGGTGATGAAGCCCTGGATCAGGTTGGCGCTGGCCCCGTAGTAGCTGGTGGTGACCGTGATCACCGTATTGGTGATCTTCGGGTATTCCCGGACCTGCATCCCCTTCAGTGCCTGCAGACCGAGCAATACGATGAGCAGGCTGATGGAGAGGGCAAGAACAGGGCGCCGAATGAAAATGTCTGTAAATTTCATGTCTTGCTCCGTTACAGCATCGGGGTCGTAGCCGGCTTATTCAGCAGCGAATCTTCAATAATCTTCACATGGCTGCCGTTGGAGAGGCGGACCTGACCGGCAACTACCACCCGCTCGCCAGCCTTGAGACCACCCAGGATATGGGCGACTTCTTCCTTGCGCTCGCCGACCTTCACCTCAACCTGCTTGGCGACCAGAATGGGCTTACCATCGGTATCGGTGAGGGCTTGCCCCTTATCATCCTTACCCTCTTCCACGACGAAGACGGTCTGGCCGTAGAGGGTAAAGTTGATGGCAGTCTGTGGAATGGCGATCTGCGCCGGTTCCACAGGCAACTGCAACTGCACCTTGGCGAACATGCCGGAGCGCAGCAGGCTGTCGGAGTTCGGGATCGCGGCCTGGACCTGGACTACACCGGATTGAGCATTGACAGCGGGCTCGATGGCGTTGACCGTGCCCTGGAACGGTTGTTGTGGATAGGCATCGACATAGATGTGCAGCGTCTGGCCAATCTTCAGTTTGGAGATATCGGTCTGCGGAATGGTGAAGCGGATCTTCATCACGCTGGTGTCTTCCAGACGGACGATTTGGGAGCCCACCTGCAGATATTGCCCCAGGTAGGCGTTACGGATACCGACCTGACCGGAGAAGGGGGCGCGGATATACATGCGGTCTATGGTGGCTTGCAGTGACTCGATTTGCCCGGCCAGCTGCATGTAGTCGGCTTCGGCGTCATCCAGGTTACCCTTGGAGACAGTCCCCTTGGTAAACAGGCTGCGCATCCGATCCAGATTGGCCTTGGTGGCGGGCATGCGGCCTTGAGAGGCTTTCAGATTGGCCTCTTCCACGGAGGCATCCAGACTGATCAGCAGGTCATCCTTTTTCACCAGCTGGCCGGATTCAAACTTGATGGCTTTCACCTTGCCTGCGGTTTCATTGCTGATGTCCAGCCCCTGATTGGGCTCAATGAAACCGATGGCCTCTATGGTGGGGGTCCAGTCAGCCGGTTTCACCGGTTGCACTGAGACTGGAAAGGTCGGGATCGGCATGTTGGCAAAATACTTCGCCATCATGTGATTTTTAAACAGGTTAAAGCCAATTACGCTACCGAAAATCAGCAGGGCAATCAGCAGCATCACGGCTGTCCACTTTTTCATTCTTTGCTCCCAGTTTGGTCTACATTGTCGGCCAGGATGGCTTTCCAGCTCGCCGCAGCCATTTGCTCTTTCAACAAATCGGTTAATTCAACATCATGAAATTTATGTTCGTGCATCACGCACTGCACAGTGGCCAGACTCAAGGCGCCCAGCAGATGCGAAGGTAGATCCAGAAACAGTCCCTGGCGGACACCTTGCAGGAAAAAGTCATCCAGAGGTTGCCAGCACACTTGAGCCCATGCCTTATCCTCTTCGGTGAAGAAGGGAGAACGCTCGTAAAGATCCTTGAACAGTATGACATGACCATTACCGTGAATGGCGGTGGCCGCATTCAACCAGAGTCGCCGATAGCTGGGGAAGCCGACCTGTGAAAGATCAACCTCATCAAACAGCTTGAGCAGCATCTCCTCTACCGCTTTACGGTAGATAGCGCGGATCAGCTCATCCTTACCCTGGAAATAGCGGTAGAGGGAGCCGGTCGCCATGCCCACCTGGTTGGCAATCATCTGCACCGAGGTGCCATGGAAGCCCTGCTCAATGAAGAGCGCCATGGCAACCTGCATGATCTGTTCACGTTTGCTCATGGTAATGATGTGCCTTTAGCCTTTAATAGAAGCTGAACTGTAGTTCATACATGACATAAAAAGCGAGATACAATGAATGAACGTTCATTCATCGCCTCATTCTAGAAAAGTTGTATAAATAGTCAAATATTACTGCGCGCAAAAAGTCGACAAAATTGGCTATGCCCGTTGGGTTGGCGTGGCCAAAAATGTATTCTTTTTAATCGGTTGAGCCAAAAAGTAGGCGAACGAACTTTTTTTAAGGAAAATGCTGGACAAGGCGATCCCCGATTCGTACTATTCCCACCCGTTCCAATGACGAGCGCCCGTAGCTCAGCTGGATAGAGCGCTGCCCTCCGGAGGCAGAGGCCACAGGTTCGAATCCTGTCGGGCGCACCATATTGTGGTTCGCAGTGACAATTCACTACGGGAAGCAAATTGGACAGCAGTGGTGGCTGTAGCTCAGTTGGTAGAGTCCAGGATTGTGATTCCTGTTGTCGTGGGTTCGAGCCCCATCAGCCACCCCACTTCACTCAGTGTAAAAGAGTAATATGTGCGAAGGTGGCGGAATTGGTAGACGCGCTAGCTTCAGGTGTTAGTGCCTTCGGGTGTGAGGGTTCGAGTCCCTCCTTTCGCACCACTATTTAACTGTTCGGTTCAGGCCGGATGGTAACAAGTTTCTCGGTGATTAGCGCAGTCTGGTAGCGCATCTGGTTTGGGACCAGAGGGTCAGAGGTTCGAATCCTCTATCACCGACCAACCAATAAAAGCCTCGATAGCAATATCGAGGCTTTTTTCTTTTACTGCTCGTTACTCAAGCCCCTTCATCCTGTTCCTTCCCTATTCGCGGTTGGCTTTGCTCTCCGGCATCTGCTCCAGGTTAATCGTTGTAAAGAACTCTCCCAGTTTGGAAAAATGGCTTGCTCCCCGCATTGCGCTTACATACCATCATTTGATGGTTTTTTGTCCGGCTCTGTTACCTATTAGGGTCTGTCACCATGCTTTCGGGGGTAGTTCATGTCTCAATCGCAGCTGTTGACGGCAGAAGAGTTGGCCATGTTACTGGAAGGCGATGCTGACCCGTCGCCGCCCAGTCTCCGTGCCGAGGGTGGGCTGGCGGCCGCTCAGCCACAATATATGGAGCTGGTCTCTCGTCTGGCTCTGCAGGATCTCCTGCCCTTGCTGGGGCAGGCCGATCATCTGGTGCTCCATGCCGAATATAAGCAACGTCGGTTCGCTTTCTCCCTCTCCTTTATCGAAGATAGTGCCGGTAACCTGTTACCCAGATTGAATCCGCCTATTATCCAGGAGTTGGGTGAGGAGCCGCCGCGGGAGTGGCGCATGCCACACCCCCAGGATGCGCGGCTTTTTGATGGGAGTGGTGAGCCTTTGCCTTGGCAGATCAGCAATCTTTCGGCTTCCGGTCTGTTGCTGGATGGTGTTGAAGAGATGCCGGAGCCGGGTACGCCTTTTCAGGCATTATTGCGCTGTGAGGGGGATTGGAAAATCCGGCTGCGCGGCCAGGTGATCCGTAAGTTTGCTCATGCCGATGGTAGCCAGACCTGTGCCATTCAGCTACGACTCAAACGCCAGGCCCAGCAGCGACTGCAACACTACCTCTACCATAAACACTGCGAACAGACCGAATTAGCCCCTCACGGCAGGTGATGGCGTGGGCCCATCAGACTCTGGGCAACTCAGCCTCGCCGGGCTCTATGCCAAAGCGCTTCATCTCCCCCAGGATCAGCGGTGTCATGCGCTCAACGCAGGCCACGCCCTCCGCAATCGCCTCACTGGCGCGATGAAAATCCATGATGGCCAGCTCTCCCAGATGGGGGGTGAGACATAGCTCTGGCGGATCGCCCGCCATTCGTGCCCGGGTGATGCGCTCCTGCATTATGCTGATGCTGCCGTTCATCACACTCCACATTCCGGGCGTTCCCTTGCCGCCATTGCTGCGCTTGGCTAACCATTGCAGCAGGGGATGCTTGGCGGTGATCTCATCGTCACTGCGATCGACCCAGGATTGCCGGGTGTCGGCATTGAGATTGACGGCTATCACCAGATCGGCGCCCATGGCCCGAGCCAAGGAGACGGGAACCGGGTTGACCACGGCGCCATCGATGAGCCAGCGCTCATGATGCCGAACCGGCACAAACATACCAGGAATGGAGCAGGAGGCACGTACCGCACTCATCAGTTCGCCCTCCAGCAACCAGTGCTCGCGGCCACTCTCCAGCTCGGTGGCCACGCAGGCGAAGGGGAGTTTCAGCTCAGCAAAGGTGAGTTCGCCCACTCGCTCCTCGGCTACGCCAAACACCTTGTCACCCCGAAACAGGCCGCCGGAGAAGGCGGGATCCAGTAGACCCATCACCTGTAGCGGGGTAAAACCGCGTACCCAGCTCTCCAGTGAGTCCAGCTCGCCTGCCGCGTAAGCGGCCCCGACCAGGGCGCCTATGCTGCAGCCAGCGATCAGATCTGGCTGAACGCCCAGGCTAGCCAGGGCGCGTAGTACACCTATGTGTGCCCACCCGCGCGCCGCCCCACTGCCCAGGGCCAGGCCTATCTTAGGTTTTCGGTTCATCTCTTCTCCCGTTGCACCATGGGTATATGGTCATGCTGAGTTAGCGATTTGTCGCGGCTCCGCTTGCCACTTTACGGCATGATATGCGGGGAACCCAGTATGAGGAGAGATGATGAATAAATGGTTGATGGTCGCCGGTTTTTTCGGGTTTTCTGGGGTGGGATTGGGCGCCTTTGCCGCCCACAGCCTGAAAAACCTGCTGACACCGGAGCAGTTGGCGGTATTCCAGACCGGCGTTCAGTATCAGCTCTGGCATGCCCTGGCGTTGCTGATAGTCGCGCTGTGGCTCAGCCGCGACGCTTCGCGCTGGCTGCGTTCGGCTGCCTGGTGCTTCGCCCTGGGTACGCCGCTCTTCAGTGGCTCTCTCTATCTGCTGACGCTGGCTGGTTGGCGGGTGGGGCTCGTCACTCCGCTGGGCGGGCTCTTTCTGATGGCCGGTTGGAGTTGCCTTATGGTACAGGGGGGGCGCCATAAGGTAACAAAGCACCTGGGGTGAACTAGGGATAGCTCATGGTAAAGGTCGCGGTGGCATTGGCTTGGCCTGCGGTCACCGCCACGTTGTTCTTAATATAGCGAGCTTCCATGGGTAAGGTCAGGCTACCGCTGGTGTAGTTGCTGGTCCAGGTATTGTCCTGATTGAGTGGCATAACCACGCTGGTATCCCGGCGGCGCAGCTGTATGCCCACCCCGGTGGCGCCTCCGGTCGTTGCCAGTACGCCATTGGTGGCGGCGCTGGTGTAGTTCGGGTCGGCAGTGCCGGTAATGGTGATATGCACCGAACTGGCCGAGCAGCCGGTGAGATTGATATCAAAAGCGGTCGGGGTGCTGGCATCCCCCACATTGACGAATTGATTGGCTTTTTGGGTACCCAACGAGACGGCGATATTAGTGGTAGTGATGGTACAGGGTTGGGTGACGTTTAGGGTTATGACTCCCGAGGTGCGGGCACGCAGCACGGCCTCGGCGCTACTGTTGCCCCCTAGGCGAACCTCACCCAGAGTGGTGCCACTGGGAATAGTATAGCTTCCGGGAGTCAGGGCTCCAATCACAAAAAATCTGAGTTTCAGGTTGGCCGAGTTAGAGTTGTAGTAGCTAGGGTTATACAAAGGTCCATATCTGGAGCCACTGTAGGCATCGCAATAGTTGCTGCTGCCAACCACGCATAACTTCTCGTTGGTGGCATTATTCGAGGTCAGTGAATACCCAATACCCGGAATCGCCAAACCAGTGAGATTGAAGGTCGGGGGCGAGGCAGGGTTGGCGGCTACGGCTTGGGTGCCAACCAAGTTGATATAGCCAGCGCCGGACGTGGTATCGCAATTAGAGCTCCAGACTTGACTGGTGTTGCTGGCACCTACATCCCACTGCCTGATCATGGTATCAATAGCGGCGGTCGTGGAGATAGTTCCAGTCTGTGCCGGGTAGGCAAAGACAACTGGCGGCGCCGAGCCCGAGACGGAAGAGAAGCACAGGCTCCAGCCTGGATGGCTAATAAAGCAAAAAGCCATTCCCACCCACCTGAGATACCACAGCTTCCTTCTCCTCTCTGGTTTCATGGTGCTTTCCTCTTGAACTCGTTGAGACTGGATAGTTCGTTACTGCCACATACCACACTCTGTGCCATTTGTTGCAGCGGCTCATCTATATTGCCGGTTATTTGGTAAGGCAGCAGGCACTCCTGCTGGCCCCAACGCACTATCAGATACCCCTTGGCGGACTCCACCTTGGCATAGAGCTGCCCCCCCTGCCCCACTATGCCTAGCGGCTCTCCCCAGACGCTGAGAATATCGGCGCCAAAGGGCAGGGGTTCACCATTGGCCAGTTTACCATTGACCAGTAGCGAATAGCCGCGGCGAGTAGCAAAAGTGACCTTCATCGCCGCCCCAGCATCCGGGATGACAATTTGCGATGAATTGACCAACTCTACCGAGCTGGCCATATCCCCTGGCTCCAGCGCTATCTGGTTGGCACTGTAGGGGGTCAGGTAGGGGGCGATGGCATAGCCATTCGCATCCACTTGTACCTGGGCACTGCTGAGTTTAGCCCCCGTGGCGTGAGGGGCTTCAATAATGGCAAAGGTTTCCCCCACATCACGAGCCGGGAGTATACCGCCGGAAAAGGCGACCAAGGCGCCACGCACGCCAAAACCATATTGGCGAGTATGCAGATTATCGTAGCTGCTATTGGCACTCAGGTAGAGTTTGTCGGCACTGTAGCCGCCATTGATGGCCACCGAGTGTTGGTCCGGACCTGTGTTATTGCTGCGCTGGTTGGCATAGAGGTAGTAATTGGAGCGATTCTCTTTATCCAGCGTGCCTGACAACGAGGCCTGGATGCCATCACCTAGCACAGGATCATGGCTCAACTGTAACTGCAGGTAGTCTGGTAGGCTCTTGCTTCCCAGAGGTAAACTCAAGCTCAGGTTGTAGAGGGTACTGGTGCCTTGCTGGCTATCCCAGCTCTTCTGCAATGAAAGCTGATAGCTGACATCCCCCAGTCGACTGCCATACCCCACTTGACCATTATCGGTATGCCCCGAGCGTTGCCAGTAGTAGTTTCGCCCCCAGGCGAGGTAGACGTCACCACGCTCTGTGCCCAGCGGCTGACTGATATTCACATCCAGTCGCTGTTTGCTATGCCCGTACTCATATTGGGTGGTGGGGCCGCTCAGGTCGAGCCGTTGAATGGCTTCATTCAAGCTGTAATAGTCTTGATTGGAGTAGCGATAGCTGGCCAGGGTCAGGTTGGTATCTGTGGCCCTTAACAGGCGAGAGTAGGTGACTCGATAGCTCTCCCCCTGCTGTAACTGCGTGAAGGGGTCTTCCAGGCGGGAGTGGGTCACATCGAAGGAGATGGCGCCCAGTGTGGTGTTGAACCCCAGCCCCACTAGGGCGGCCCCATAATCCGGGATCAGGGTGGCGCCGGTATAACCCGTGAGCAGATTATTGAAGCCATGCTGCAGTGTGAGCTGTCCAAACGGGCTATCCGGTTCGAACTGCTGTTGATTGCGTAGCCAGCCCAACGTGGTGTCGTAGAAGGTGACATCTTCGCGCACCATGCGTGGCACCGAGGCATAGGGAACGGTAAATTGCTGCAGGCTGCCATCGGCCTCATGCACTGTGATTTTCAGATCGCCCCCGTAACCGGCAGGGTAAAAATCATCGATGGCAAACGGGCCGGGGGCGACCGTCGTCTCATACACCACTATGTTGTTTTGCTCTATGCTGATGCGGGCCTGGGTGCGGGCTATGCCACGAACTACAGGTGCGAAACTGCGTTGGAATTCGGGAAGCATTTGTGGCTCTGTGATCATGTTGGCACCCAGATAGCTTACCGAATCAAAAAAATCCCCATGGCTCCAGTTTTGCCCCAGTGTGAGGCGAGAACGCCATGTGGGTAGGCTGCGCTGTAGATAGCTGCTGTTATTCTCCCAGCCACTATTTTGTAGACTAGAGCTATGATGAAAACGCCACGCACCCAGACTGGCGGCCAGCTGTAGACCCAGATATTGGCTATCATAGTGACCATGTGGCGTGTCACTGTTATAGCTATTCATATCGTAGTTAAGGGTGGCCACCGCTTCGCCTTGCTGCCATTGGCTGGGGTCAATGTCATTTTGCCGACTCGAGAGCAACAGGCTCTGAGGAATGGAAAGATAGAGGGCCAGCTTGCCGGGAACATAGCGCCAAGTCATGGCCGGGCTCAGGGCCTGGGAGGGAACGCAGGTGGCAGGGTTGCGCAGTTGGCTAGAGAGCTCATGACTAATGGCCTTGGGCTTGACCTTGGCCAACTGTAACAGTTCCGGATCTAGGCAGAGGGTGACGTCTGCACCGCTCGACGCTTGATCCATGCGAATGGTGTGGCGCCCCAGTAACTGATCATTGAGATAGATATCGCTGTCATAGCTGCCCGCAAACAGCGCCTGGCCCTTATTGAAGTGGCTGATATCGGCGGCATGGGGGCTGGGCGCCAGCAAGGAGGGATCAAACTCCACTTCTTCAGCTGCCTTGGCATCAAACGCCAGCAATAACAGCAAGCAACCCATCCCACTTCTTGATGGCTTGGCTGGCGGCCACATACTTACTTCTCGACCTGGGCTCTATGCTGCTTCTGGGCCCCATAATCATCCACTATGCTGAACGCCACCTCGGTAGGCGCCGAGATTGACTTGGTCAGCGACAGCTCTTCCCGACCAAATGGCGACACCATCTTGCCCTCTTGGCTCTGTCCACCGAGGGTGAGCTTGGTGACAGTGACATGGTATGGGCCTGGATTCTGCACTTGCAGGGTTTTGCCGCCATCAATGAGCCGCCACATCAGTCTTTCAGCCGCTTCGGCGGGATCGGCCTTCAAGCCACTGGGTCGATAAAACAGCTTGAAGCGGGAGCGAATGGAAAACTGCAGGTAGTTCTTGATCTCGCCTCGAGGCTTGGGTGGAATATCCAGCATATTGAGCCAGAATACAGATTCCCGATCCTGAGGTAGCGCCTGGTTATGGGTAAAGGTGATACGTAGCGTCTGCTGCTGACCTGGGTCGAGGCGAAACATGGGCGGCAACAAGACAAATGGCACCTGGATCTTTTCCGGTGAAGCATTAGCATCGCCACTGTCGATCCAGGTCTGGACTAAAGCCGGCTGTTTACCCGGATTGTCAATGGTGACCGTAACCTCACGAGCCTCACCCGGATAAATAATCCGGGTGGTATTGATGACGACATTGGCTTGTAAAGCAAAAGATGCACAACCCAACAGCGCACTCAGCAGAAGTGGAACTTTATAGTTCATGTACCCTACCTATAATTTAACAGGGTGAACCACCTCAAGGGTATATAAGATCGAACGGTAAGACTGCAGCAACGCTACCGGCGCTGACAACAGCCGCACCCGGAGCATAATATTCGGCATAAAGGGTAAACGATGCATTCCCTCCGGTCGGTGTCAGCGGCAGGGAGTTGGTATTATTAACAAGGTTGATCTCAGCTTGTGCGCTATTCAGTAATCGTATCTGGACGTGAGTGGTATCTGTCGTTTCTTTCAAGTTGTGCGTGGTCTGGTCAATATTGGTCCCATTACGGAAACCAATTTTTACCGTCCCATCGCCTCCTGTTATGGTGCAACCAGAAAGCGTGATGGTAAATTGAGTTCTACCCGCTGTGCTCCCCGTTGTTTGCAGTCTGGAGGTTGGGATCCCCTTCATCTCCACGGTGTCAATAGCACCAACGGTACATGAACTGGAAGTCAATGTACCTGAAAATGAGATAGTTCCAGTATCGGCTGCGCCGAATGCAGTACCCATCATCAGTACAAAAAGCAAGGCGGCTCCGCTTAGCCGATTCATCATAGTATTCATAGTTCTATCCTCAGATGTTTTGTTAATCCGTGCCCTGAGGTGGTTGGAATGCCTTTGGCTTCCTAACTCTAATTATCATTAGCTATCAGTTTTGTATCTAAAACGTTAATGCTTACTTACGGCTAAATGCTAAGAAATTGACCGACTGGATACAGTGATATGCATTAGGTTTTTAGCGGTGGCGTCAAAGAGAACCTTAATAGTGTGATCAATATACATATTCTCTGACCTGACGTCGATCGGACGCTAGCTAGCTGAAAGCAAACGACTTTTAGAGTCATCGCTCAATTTTAGACTGTGGGGAGCGGCGGGTTAGCCTGGCGATCAGTGGTAGACGAGTGTCAGGTAAGCCAGATGAACCCGGCCATTGGGGTGGGCGGCCGAAGGGTATTGCGCGACTAGGTTGATCTGCTGGTTGTTGGAGCCCGCTATGACACTCTCTTGTTGCAGTGGATGCGGTTGGTTGGCATGGGCGGTATGCACTGGGTGGCGTTGTTGGTCGAGCAGCACCAGCTCAAGAGGTGAACGGCGTGCCTGGGTAACAGCTTGGATTGTGGATAGCGGCTCGATATACACATCCACTGCCGGTTGCTTAGCAAGAGTGTTGCCGCAATTACTAAGGCGCAGTTGAAATGTCACCAAGTGGGAGTCCTGGTTTACATCATCCCTTGAGTTGGATAGCGGTATGGCTAGGCGGGGATGATGGCGAGTATTTAGCTGGCAACTTGCTTCGGTAAGCATCCCCTGGATCAGGAGCTGGCCCGAGGCGGCGCAAAGCGGTGCTAAACAGCTGGAGAGCCATAGGGCATAGAATGTGACTAGATAACCCAGGATCCGGCTCATGGTGCTCACTCGTTCAGAGAATGGGACACGGCTAAACGAAGTATAGTATCAAACCTAGATCACGTTTTGAGCCTCTACTCTAAATAAATAGCGATAACGCTCCAATGTTCGTCACTTAAGCATATTAACTCCGTTCACCCTGAGCTTGCGGCAGGGTGAATAACTAATAATATCAATTTATTAATCAGTTAATGGTCCGGCGGGCTCTTCACGAACGGGTTTAGCCAGCACCATTATTGAGTCTTAACTGACAGGCATTGGCACTAATGTTCCATCTTTAGTTGGGGTGTGGTCTTGCGTGTTCCGTGTAGCGGTTGGAACGGCGGGCTATTGGTAAGCCACCACAAACTGAACGAGGGCATTGGCCTGCCCCGGTGTGACCTGGCTGCGTGTTTGTAGGTAACGCACGGCAAACGGCAGGGTCAGGTTTGAGGCCGGAGCGCTGCGCCATACCTCTTGTCGGCTGTTAAGCGGCTGTGGCAGCAGGGCGCTATTGAGCAGCTGTACGCCTATCCCCGTGGCATTCTGCGCACTGGCTTGTAGCTGAATAACCCCTTGTTGGGCGGCGTTGGCATAGTCTGGGTCGGCGCTGGCATTGAATTGCATGAGCACGGCATAGACGTTGCTGCAGCTTTGCAGATGGATGTTGAAGTTGCGGCTGGCACTGCTACTACCGATCCCGGTGAATTGCTGGGCCTGCTGAGTGCCAAGGGGCACTGTGATGTTTTTTGAGTCGGTACTGACGGTACAGGTGGGGCCCACTATGTTGACACACAGGCCGTTGGTCAGCCGCGCCTCCACCACGGTCAAGTTATCGAAACGCACATTGCCCAACAGGGAACCGGCGGGCAGACAGTACTGGCCCGTGGTCATGTTGCCAGTCTTCCAGAAGTCGACCCGGATCTTGGATGTGGCATCGAAGTAGTAGTCTCCGCTTGGTGCTTTCACCTCACCATAGGGGCGAAAGTAGTTGGGGGCGTTGTAGAGGGCGGTATCACTCAAGCTGTAGCCAATGCCGGGTATCGTCGAGATGTTATAGATAGGCCCTTTTTCCGAGCTGCCGATGGCTGGAGCCGTGGCCCCCACCAGATTGCTGTAACCCGCACTCTCACTGCCGCTGCAGTTGCTCTTCCAGGAGGGGGTGCCATCCATGCCGCCGATATCCCCCAGCCGTTGCCCCACAGCGGTGTTGATGCTATTGACCGTCAGCGAGGAGTTGGGGGCGCTGTAGCGTGCCGGGCCAACCAGTCCATCTTTCCAACTACAGTTGGCTAGGGTGGCAGGGTTCCAGCTCAGGGCCAGGAGGAGCGCGTAGCAGAGGGATGCCAGAGGGCGAGTGAGCGTCATGATTACTCCTGATGGTCGGCAGGCAGGGGGAGACAGGTTTGGGGCTCGGCTATCAGGCTCAAACCTGCGGCGTCGGCGGGTAACTGGTAAGTAAGCAGGCACTGCTGATGGGTTTCGCCCCCCCAGCGCACATGCAGCTGGCCGCGCAGTTGGCTGACGCGGGCATAGAGCTGGCCTCCTTGGCCAACCGTTCCCACCTCTTGCCCCTGAGCATCCAACACTTGGGCACCGAACGGCGCGGGCTGTTGGTTGGCTAAATGGGTGTCCAGTAGCAGGCCGTAGCCTACCTTGGTGACGAACTGCACCGGCACGGCGGCCCCCGCATCCGGCACCACCCACTGGCTGGTGGTCGAGAGTTCCACCGTGTCCAGGGTGCCTTGTGGATCGAGTTCGATGTGATTGCGGCTGAAGGGGGTCAGATTGGGGGCGATGGCATAGCCCTCGTCGTTGATCGTTACCCCGGACCAGCCGGTCACCTTGGCTCCCGCCGCCTGAGGTGCTTCTATGATGGCAAAGGTATCGCCCAGCTCAGGCACGGCCAGCCAACCGCCCGTATGGGCGACTATGGCCCCACGCACCCCTACTGAGTATTGCCGTTGTTGCTGGCTATCCTGACTCAGGCTGCCGTTGTAGTAGGCGTGGGGTGAGCGATAGCTGCCGTTGACGCCTAAGCCGCTGACGTTTTCACCCTGTTGCGGGGCTTGATGGCTGGCGGTGAGGCCATAGCTGTACTGACTCTCTTCTCCGAAGGCGCCCGCCAGACTGCTTTGCAGTTGGCTGCCGTTGGCCGGATCATGAGTCAATTGCATAGTCACACTACCATTGAGGCCGCGGCTGCCCAGGGGCAGCGAGAGGGTGAGACCATAGAGCCTGTTGCGCTGACCTGTGCTCGTTTGGCTCTGCTGGGCCGAGAGCTGATAGCCGAGGTTGCCCAGCATGTCGCTGTAACCCAGTTGCAGGCTGGTCTCCTCGGGCTGTGCTTGCCAATACCAGCTACGGCTGCCGATCAGGTAGAGGCTACCTGAGCCCAGCGCCTGGTTGATACTGAGATCCAGCCGCTGCCGTTCATGTAGCTGGCGGGTGAGATCCTGGTTCTGACCATACAACCGGGAGATGGCCTCCTGCAGACCGTAATACTCCTCATTGCTGGTGCGCGATGCGGTCAGCGACAGGTGGGTATCTGTGGTGCTCAATTGGCGTGAGAAGTTGGCCCGGTATTTTTCTCCCTGGCTGGAGCTATCTCGCTCGCTCAGGTTGGCGTGGGTCAGATCCAGGGAAAAGGCTCCCAGCGAGGTGTTGATGGCGCTGCCCACCAGCAGGGCTGAATACTCTTCCAGCAGCGAGAGGCCGCTGTAACCGGTCAGCAGGTTGCTGACGCCTTGTTGCAGGGTAAATTGGCCCAACAGGGGGCGCTGGCCCTGCAAGGCGTCATCGCGCACCTCACCGAAGGTGGCATTGTAGAAGGTGGTGCCGGCTCGCACCATGCCAGGCACGGCGGCATAGGGCACACGAAACGCCTGGCGGCTGCCATCGGCCTCCTGGATGGTGACCTGCAGATCGCCGCCATAGCCGGTCGGGTAGAGGTCATCTATGACAAATGAGCCCGGTGGCACAGTGGTCTCGTATAGCAGGTAGCCATTCTGCTCTATGGTGACCTTGGCATGAGTGCGGGCTATGCCGCGGACTGTGGGGGCAAATCCCCGTTGCGACTCGGGCAACATGCGCGGATCACTGCCCAGGTTGATGCCCTGATAGCTGACGGCATCGAAGAACTCCCCCGAACTCCAGCTCTGACCCAGGGTCAGCCGTGAGCGCCAATCGGGCAGACTGCGCTGGGCATAGGTGGCAATATTGCTCCACGCCTCCTCTTGGTCGCCTTGTTGCAGACTCGACTGGTGGCGCAGACGCCAATTCCCCAGATTGGCGCCACCGTTGAGCCCCAGATAGCGGCTGGTGTAGCTCTGCCCTGCATAGTCGCTATGGTAGTCATTCAAGTCATATCCCAGGCTGACCATGGGCTCGCCCCAGCTCCACTGCTCAGGGGGGGGCCCGGCCCGGTCGGTGCGCAGTTGCAGGCTCTGGGGAATGTCCAGATGCAGGGCCAGCTCAGCGATGGCGTAGTGCCAGCTGAGCTCCGGAGAGATCTGCTCTGGGGTGACGCACTCTGCCGGGTCTTGCAGTCGTTGGTTCAAGGCTGGAGTCAGCTGCTCGGTGTTGAAATACCCCTGGTTCAGCAAGGCCATGTCCAGGCAGAGCTGGGGTTCCGCTTGGTCTGTCACCTGGTCTAGCCGCACCATCAGGCGCCCGCTCAGGTTCTGATTAATATAGATATCGCTGAGGTAACTCCCCGCGTAGAGCGGATTGCCCTTGTTGAATTGGCTGACATCTATGGCCTCCAGGTTGGGGTTAAGAAAGCCCGCATTGAAGGTCACCTCCTCGGCGGCTTCGCAGCTCATAGTCAACGCGATCAGCGTCACCAGCAGAGGGGAAGGGCGTGGCGCGCGCTTCAGCATGGCGATTACTTATTCAGGGTGATCTGGTGCGACTGTTGGGCGCCATAATCATTGATGAGGCTGAAGTTCAGGGTCTGGGGCAGTGGAACCCGTAACTTGGCGGGTAGGGGTAGCCTCAGGTTGGCGAACGGGGCCACCATATCCCCTGATAGTTCATACCCGGCCAAGCGGACTGAGCTCAAGGTCACATGGTAGGGCGTCGGATTGTGAACCGTGAGCGCCGGTTCGCTGCTGGATTCCAGGTGCCATTGCAACTGCCCGGCGACCTTGGCCGGATCGGCCTTGAGACCCGCAGGGCGGAAGAAAAATTTCAGGCGGGAACGGACGGCAAACTGCAGGTAGTTTTCGTTGTTCTTGGCATCGGGTTGCGGTGGGATCTCCAAGAGATTGAACCAGTAGAGGCTCTCCCTGTCCTGCGGCAGGGGGCTGCCGTTGTACATGATGCGCAATGTCTGACCGCTCTTGGCTTCGACCCGAGAGACAGGGGGAAGAATGATGAAGGGGGCCTTCTCCTGCTCGGGTTGCGAGAGTGTATTGCCTCTATCGATCCAGGATTGCACCAACGCCGGGCTGTCACCGGTATTGTTTAGTTGCAGGGTGATCTCTCGTTTGTCAGCCGGGTAAATGATGCGCGTACCGCTGATGACAATCCCTGCCTGGGCGACGAGGGGCAGTAACAGTAGGATCAAAGGCCAGAGGTATCGGCGAACATTCCGGGACATGAGCGGCTACCTTGTTAAGTCGGCGGATTCGGTACCAGAACGGCATAGCCGGGAGGGCTCCCGACTATGCCGTTCTGGTTTACCGCTCAGAGTAGACTCATTGATAGGTCAGGGTAAAGAAGGTATCTGCCTTGACTGCGCCCGCCGTCACGCCACCTAGGGCGGAATAGTATTCGGCGAAGTAGGTGAGGGTCGCGGCTCCGCCGGTAATATCGACCCACTGGGAGTTCTGGGCGGCCTGGGGTTGATTCAAGGCGATCTGGCTGAAGTCGGCATTGCTCAAGCCGACCTGCACATTGTTCGCCCCCGATGGTGCCGTGTTCTTCAGTTTGCCCGTGCTCATATCGGTGCCGCTACCCGGTTCGAAGAAGAGGGAAACCTTGCCGCTATTGGGAGTGCAGTTAGTCAAGCTGATGGCGATCGGGGTGCGTCCAGCCGTCGTTCCTGCTGCCGTCAAGGCATTGGCCGAGACGGTGGGGAGTACCACAGCGTGCTTACCTCCGGTACCTGAGGTGATATCGCAGGTGTTGGCGACTATGGTGCCCGTGATGTTGATTTCACCATCGACCGCGTGGGCCATCAGCGGCAGCAGGGTCAAGGTGCTTACCAAAGTCATACGGAGGTTGAGTTGCATGGTGTTTCTCCTAACAGTGTCTCTGCCTCTCGGTTGCTCCTTACAGCACACCGATTTGGGGCGTGCCGTGTAATGAGCGTTGCCTGACCACAGGCACCCGTCACGCGGGGTGCAGGGAGAGGCAATCTGGCCTGCCTGTTCATTAAACGCCCCCTTTCCTGAACCCAAGCCAAATGGCGGTAACGATCGCGAGGTATTGGTTAGTAAAACCGATTAATTCCAGGTTATTGGCTATTAATGCCAAAAGGTGCTTGTTATCTGCATGAATGAACTAAGGAGAGCGTTAAGAACCTGGCCACTTTTGTCGTCCGGATCGTAAAAACACAATTTGCACTCTCATTTGGCACCGGGTTATGACGGGCAATCGAGTAAGACGCCTGGCGTAGGCTATACCTTATAGGTTAGCAAGAGCCATGACCCGACTGGCCGACCATCCACAAGTGCACAGGTGACGACGATGACAGGGGTAATGCCAATAGTGTGCGTCATGGTTGATGACGACAACCTCAGATGCTGGTTATGCAGTGTGTTGGAGCGAAATTGCCGGGTGGTCAATGGCTCGATGAACGCTGAGCCTAGCGCGGCCAATCTCTATCTACTGGATGAGTCGGCGCTCGCTGCGCATGCTCCCTGGCTGCGGATTCTGCGGCAGGAGCTGCGCCCGGATTCCCCGCCTGTCATCTTGATCCACGACGGGGGTGAGGCGTCCGCCGCGGTTGCGGTGCCACCGCTGGTGGATGCGGTGCTTTCTGCCCGGCTCAGTGCCGAGGCGCTAAGAGAGCAACTGATGCATTGGTTGCGTCTGCAGGCGAGCAACAAACGGTGGCTGGCGACAGCCAATCCGGCGTCCCAACCTGAGGCTGTGGTAGACGATGTTGCCCAGTGCGCCATAGCCAAGTTGCAACTCTCTGCTCAGTTGCAGAGTGAGTTGCTCTCCTCCTTGTTTGAAGCCCTCTCCCAGGGGGTGTTTCTGTGTGATCAACAGGGCACACTGCTGGCGGCGAACGAAGCCTTTTTGCAACTGACCGGGTATCACTGTGAGGAGCTCCTCGGCCACCCCTCGGCTGTGTTGCCCATGAATGCTCAGGGCGAGTTGGCTGCCGATTTTTGGCGCTTGATCCATGAGCGCAGTCGCTGGGAGGGGGAGACCTCAGCTTGTCGTAAGGGGGGGGAGGTCTTTCCACTCTGGTTGCAGGTGCGTTACCTGGTGGCTGAACCTCAGGCGCCGGCCGAGGCGGCAGCGGGTTATTTTCTGGGGCTGACTACCGATCTGCGTGCCAGCCGCCAGCTGGAAGAGAGTGTGCTGCAGTTATCACGCACCGACTCCCTCGCCGATTTGAATCGCATCCTGCTTGAGGAGCGTCTGGCACTGGATATTCGCCAAGCCGAGTTGACCCACAGCCGAGTCGCCCTGATCCGGGTGCATCTGAGTCGTTTTCGCGCCCTGAATGAGCACTATGGCCGAGCCATTGGCGATTGGGTGTTGATGAGCCAGATGCAACGCCTGCAGGCCCTGGTTGGGGAGCAGGGTCTGGTTTCTCGTCTGGCGGCCAATGACTACGCCATTATCTTGCCACGTCTGGCGGATATGGCTTCCGCCTTGGCTCTGGCCGAACAGATAGTCACTCAGCTCTCCACTCCGCTGCAGTATGACAAGCGGGAGATCGTCAGCCAGCCGCTGGTGGGGTTCAGCGATTACCCTGAACTGGGGAGCAGTGCTACCGAGTTGTTGCAGCAGGCCGAGCTGGCTCTGGAGTGGTGTCGTCAGCAAAGCCAGCTCACCCTGCAGCGCTTTAACCTGGCGTTGTCCGCCCAACTGCGGCAGCAACATGAGGCTGAGCAGGCGTTACGCAATGGGTTGCTTAACAATGAGTTTTTCCTGGTTTATCAGCCGCAGCTGGACATTAAACACCATCGCATCGTCGGGGTTGAGGCCTTGATCCGCTGGCGACAACCGGATCGTATCGTGCCGCCGGGGGAGTTTATCTCCCTGGCCGAGAAGAGTGGCCTCATAGTGCCTATCAGTAACTGGGTATTGAAAACCGCCTGCGAGCAGGGGGCGGAGTGGCTGCGGCAGGGGTTGGATCTGCGGGTGGCGGTGAACCTGTCGGCCCTCCATTTTCAGCATGTGTTGCTGGTGGAGCAGGTGGCCCAGTGGTTGCGAGAGAGCGGTTTGCCGCCTGAGCGGCTGGAGCTGGAGGTCACAGAGAGCTGCATCATGGCTGATGTGGAGTCAGCCATCACCACGCTGCAGGCGCTCAAGCAACTGGGCGTCACTCTGTCGGTGGATGATTTTGGTACGGGTTACTCCAGTCTGAGTTATCTGAAGATGTTTCCGCTAGACAAGCTCAAGATTGATCAATCCTTTATCCGTGACTTCCTGCATTCCAACAGTGATGCCGTGATAGTTCGCGCCATCATAGCCCTGGGCCATGCCATGGGGCTGACGGTCATAGCCGAAGGGGTCGAGACCCAGGAGCAGTACCGCTATCTGCGCGGTCTGCATTGCAACGAGCTGCAGGGCTTCTTGTTTGCGCGTCCCCAGTTACCTGAATTCATTCTCGAGCTGATGACCAAAGATATTGCCGGGCAACTGGGCTTCTCGGCCAGCGATGGGGTGGCCGAGGTGCCCGTGTTGTTACTGGTGGATGATGAACCGTCGATCCTGAGTGCCCTCAAACGTACCCTGCGCAGCAGCGCCTACCGCATCATTACCGCCAGCGGCGCCAGCCAGGCCCTGGATGAGCTGGCCCATCACAGGGTCGGAGTCATCATCTCCGATAGCCGCATGCCGGATGTCTCCGGTATTGAGCTGCTGCGTCAGGTCAAGGAGCGTTACCCCCATGTCACCCGCATCATGCTTAGCGGCTATGCCGACTTGACGGCACTCTCGGCGGCCATCAATGGCGGTGAGATCTTCCGCTTTATCGGCAAGCCTTGGGAGGAGGGGGAGATCAAGGAGGCGGTGCAGGCCGGGTTTCAGAAGTTTGATGAGCTGTGTCATCAGGGCAAGGTGCTTTTTTAATGGGCGGGAAGCCCGAGTGAGGAGTGAGCGTATGAGCTCTCCTGCAACACTGTTATTAGTGGATGATGAGGTCAATATTCTCAAGGCGCTGACCCGCTTGCTGCGCCCGGCGGGCTACCAGCTGCTGACCGCCGAGAACGGCGCCGAGGCCTTGACTCTGCTCGCCAGGCAGCCGGTCGATCTGGTGCTTTCGGACATGCGCATGCCAGTCATGGATGGTGCCGTGTTCCTGGCTCGGGTGCGGGAACACTGGCCGGAGACCATGCGCCTGCTGCTGACTGGTCATGCCGACATGCAACAGACGGTGCAGGCCATCAATCAGGGGGAGATTTACCGCTACATCGCCAAGCCCTGGTCGGATCAGGAGCTGTTGCTGACGGTGCAGCAGGCGCTGGAGCAGCAGCAGCTGAAACGGGAAAACCGCCGCCTGCTGGTGCTGACTGCCGAGCAGAATGAGGCCCTGCGCCAGGCCAATGCCACCCTGGAGAATCGGGTGGCCCAGCGAACGGCCGAATTGCAGCAGTTAGTCGGTTTCCTGACCCTGACCCAGCAGGAGCTGAAGGCCTCGTTTCGCCACTCCATCCAGGTCTTCTCCGCTATTTTGGATATGCGCTTCCCCGATTGGTGCGGCCACAGCCAACGGGTGGCGGTGCTGGCCGAGCGTCTGGCCAAGGCGGCAGGCATGGCATCCGAGGCGGTGGATGCGGTGATCCAGGCGGCCCAGCTTCATGATCTCGGCAAGATGGCCCTGGCCGATACTCTGCTGGGTAAACCCTTTGCCGCCCATAACCGCCAGGAGCGTGCCGATTTCATGGCCCATCCGGCCATGGGGCAGATGATGCTGTTACCCATCAGTGCCCTGGACCAGACCGGCATTTTGTTGCGTCATCAACATGAGCAAGTCGATGGCCTCGGTTTCCCTGATCATCTGCATGGCGAGAGTATACCGCTTGGCGCCCGCATCCTGGCGCTGGCTCGGGACTATGATGAGCTGCAGATGGGCTTGCTGCTGCCGCAGAGCCTCTCGCCGGAGCAGGCCAGACTCTACCTCCGAGAGAATGGGGGGCGTCTCTATGATGCCGAGCTGGTGACTCTGCTGATCCAGTTACTGGAATCGGTGGAGCAGAAGATCCGGGAAGTGGCCCTCACCAGTAGCCAGCTGCAAGCTGGCATGGTGTTGTCGCGGGATCTCTATAGCGCCGGTCGCTTCCTGCTGCTGACCAAGGGACGCAAGTTGGATGACTCTGTCATCAAGCATATCTGGCACTTTGAGCACACAGAAGGCAAGCCAGTGGTGGTCTACGTGCTACAGAGTTGAGGTGTGGAATGGAACATATTGTACTGGTGGATGATGAGCCCTTGGTGCTCAAGGCCATGAGCCGGCTGTTGATGCGCACCCCTTGCCTGTGTGAGGGGCAGTTATTTCGTCTGGAATTGCTCACCTTCACCGACCCTCAAGCCGCGCTGGAGCATGTGCGAGCCCATGAGGTGTCGTTGATCCTCTCGGACTATCGAATGCCTCAGATGGATGGCGTGGCCCTGCTCAGTGCCTGCCGCGAGTTGCAGCCGCAAGCCCCCAGGCTGATTGTCTCGGGTTACGCGGATCTCAATGCCCTGATTGGTGCCATCAATGAGGCACAGATCTACCGCTTCCTGGCCAAACCCTGGAATGATTACGAGCTGGTCAGCACCCTGGCCCAGGCGCTACGTCACCGTCAGCTGCAGTTAGAGAATCAGCGGCTGGCGGATATTCACCATCTGCAGCAGAAGACGTTGAACCCTCAGGAGCGGGAGCGGCGGCGGCTGGAGCAGGAGGAGCCCGGTTTGACCCAGGTGCGCTGGGCGGCCGATGGCTCGGTGATCCTGGATGATGATGAAACCTAAGGTGTGGGCTAAACCGGTCGTGCAGATGGCGAGGGTAAGGAGTGGCTATGGCATTGAGTTGGAATGAGCAGTACTCGGTTGGCATGCCGGAGTTGGATGAGGATCATAAGGGGTTGTTCGCGGCCATAGCCCGCTTCGGCATGCTGCTGCTCGAAGGCGCCAAGGTGGATAGGTTGCGTCTGGCCTTGCAGGATTTTGCCCAACTCATGGCCGAGCACGCCAACCATGAAGAGTTGCTGATGTTCGAGGAGGGATGTCCCCCTCATGTCATTCAGGCGCATGGCAAGGATCACCAGGATTTTTTGGTACAAATGCAGAGTGCCTGCCACGAGCTGGACTCTATTGAGGCATTTAAAGCCTTCTTGCGCTATACCACCTTCTGGTTGCGGTTCCATGTGCTGACGGTGGACAAGCCCTGCTGTCATCAGATACTGGCCATGCGGCAAGGCCTGTCGGCCAAGAAGGCCTATGAACAGTCGGCCAGCGTGGCGGTGGAGGCCATGCCTTTCTTGCTGGAGGGTATGAAGAACACCTACATAGCCCTCTACGACTCCCAGCTGCAGCTGGTGCATCAGAATTTTCGCCTCAAGGAGACCCAGGACAGCCTCTCCCAGGTCAATCAGGTCCTGGAGCAGCGGGTGGCCGAGCGCACGGCGGAGTTGACGGCGGCCAATGAGCGCTTGCGGGAAGAGTTTATGAAACTGCAGCAGCTCAACCAGCAACTGGATAAGACCCAGAACCAACTGCTGCAGTCGGACAAGATGGCGGCCATAGGCCAACTGGCCGCCGGGGTGGCGCACGAGATCAACAACCCGGTCGGCTTCGTCAATGCCAACCTGGGGACCCTGCGTAGCTATGTGCATACCCTGCTCGGGCTCATCACCACCTTTGAACAGGTATCCGATGAGCTGCCAGAGCCAGTACGGCAGCGCCTGGAGAGCCATAAGCAGGCCATAGAGCTAGAGTATGTGCGGCAAGACATAGTGGAGCTGCTGGATGAGTCTTCGGAGGGGTTGGATAGGGTCAAGCAGATAGTCCAGGACCTGAAAGATTTTGCCCGCGCCGGGGAGGCGGTATGGCAGGATGCCGATCTGCACAAGGGGCTCGATAGCACACTTAACGTGGTGTGGAACGAGATCAAGTACAAGGCCAAGGTGGTCAAGGAGTATGGCGAGCTGCCGCTAGTGCGCTGTGTGCCAAGCCAGATCAATCAGGTGTTTATGAACATGCTGGTGAATGGAGCCCACGCCATCGAAGGGTCGGGTCTCATCACGCTGCAAAGTGGGCAAGAGGGGGATTTCGTCTGGATTTCCATTGCCGATACGGGCAAGGGGATGAGTGAGGCGGTGCGGCAGCGTATCTTCGACCCCTTCTTCACCACCAAACCTGTGGGGCAGGGCACGGGGCTCGGGCTCTCTTTGGCCTACAGCATAATCCAGAAGCATCAAGGGCGTATCGAGGTCGAGAGTAAAGAGGGGGTCGGCACGCGCTTCACCCTCTGGCTACCTATAGCCGGTCCCGCCGCAGAGTAGCCCGGCGGCTACTCCCGCCTTTCCCGCTTCAGTCTTGGTTTGTCTTCAGCTCTGCGGGCAGGGGCCGCGGGCGCCCTTGCGGATCGACCGCTACATAGGTGAACGCCGCCTCGGTGACGCAGTAGCGCTCGCCTATGGGTTCGCTGGCTACCTTCTTCACCCAGGTCTCCAGTTTGATCTTGAGGGAGCTGTTGCCCACCTTGACGCATTCGCCGTAGCAGCAGACCACATCCCCCACCGCCACCGGCTTCAGGAAGGTGATGGCATCGACCGCTACCGTCACCACCCGGCCCCGGGCCAGCTCCTTGGCCAGTATGGCGCCGCCCATATCCATCTGGGCCATCAACCAGCCACCAAAGATGTCGCCGCTGGGATTGGTATCGGCTGGCATGGCCAGGGTGCGCAGCAGTAGAGTGCCAGCAGGTTGGCGCTCCTGGGTTGAGGCTGGGTGATGGGGCATGATGACTCGTGGGCGGTGAGAAATAAGTTCCTTGATGTAACACACTGTTAACTTCTTTGCCACGTCAAGCTGAGGGGCGCCGCGTCGTTCGTGGTGCATCCTCAGTTCTCGGTGTCCGCGCAACACGGTAGCCGTTTGGTCAAATGTAGCCGTATTGAGATAGGGGCTTTCGGTGGCCAGCCAAGGAGGTGGCCTGTGGCTATCCCTTTTGGCGCCATATTTACGGGATTTTTACGCCACCAGGCTGCCTTTTTACCTCATTTTTGCCCGCATCCCCCTAGGCTTGAGAGTGAGGACCTGTGCCGTTCGCTTAAGGAGAAACGAGATGACGTTTTGGATGTGGTTGGGGGGCCTAGGGGCCTTGGCTCTGGCCGTGTATCTACTGTATGCCCTACTCAATGCGGAGAAATTTTGATGAGCGCCCACGCTTGGATCCTGCTGTCACTGTTTTTGTTGCTGCTGGGCCTCTTGGCCTGGCCCCTGAGCCATCTCTTGGCGCGTCTCATCGATGGGGAGCTGCCCAGACCCCTGCTGCGCCTGGAGCGGCTCTGTCTGGGCGCGGCCTGTGGCGAGATGGATTGGTCGCGTTATGCGGTGGCGATTGTACTGTTTAACCTCTTGGGTGGGGTGGCGCTCTTTGCCCTGCTGCTGTTGCAGGGGCAGTTGCCCTTCAACCCTCAGCAGTTGCCTGGGCTCAGCCTGGATCTGGCTTTCAATACGGCGGTCAGCTTCATGACCAACACCAACTGGCAGGCCTATGCCGGTGAGAGCAGCCTGAGTTATCTCAGCCAGATGGCGGGGCTGACGGTGCAGAATTTCCTCTCTGCCGCCACCGGTGGCGCCGTGGCTTTTGCGCTGATCCGCGGCCTGACCCGACATGGGGCCAAGGCGATTGGTAATGCCTGGGTCGACTTGTTCCGTATCACCCTCTATCTGTTGCTGCCACTCTCCTGCCTGCTGACTCTGCTGCTGGTGCAGCAGGGTGGTCTGCAGACCCTGCAGGGGTATGTTCATCTGACCACATTGAGCGGGGCAGAGCAGATGCTGGCCATGGGGCCGGTGGCCTCGCAAGAGGCGATCAAGATGCTGGGCACCAATGGTGGGGGTTTCTTCAATGCCAACTCGGCGCACCCCTTCGAGAACCCGACGGCAGTGACCAATTTTCTGCAGATGATCGCCATCTTCCTCATCCCGGCGGCTCTGGTGTTGGCCTTTGGCCGTGTCGCCGGAGATAGACGCCAGGGCATAGCGATCTTGGCGGCCATGACCCTGATGTTTGTGCTGGCTGTGGTGGTCGTCACCCAGGCCGAGCAGGTTGGCACGCCGCAGCTGGCTGCCAGCGGGGTGGATCTGCATGCCTCAACTCTGATGCCGGGAGGCAACATGGAGGGTAAAGAGAGCCGCTTTGGCATAGCGGCTACCAGCCTCTTCTCCGTCATCACCACGGCCGCCTCCTGTGGGGCGGTTAACGGCATGCTGGACTCCTTCACGCCGTTGGGCGGACTCGTTCCGCTGCTGCAGATGCAACTGGGTGAGGTGATCTTCGGTGGTGTGGGGGCTGGCTTCTATGGCATGGCGCTCTTTGTGCTGCTTACCGTCTTCATCGCTGGCCTGATGATAGGTCGCACCCCTGAGTACCTGGGCAAGAAGATTGAGAGCGGTGAGATGAAGTTGGTGGCGCTGGCCATTCTGATCTCGCCGGCTCTGGTGCTGCTCGGTACGGCTGTGACCCTGCTGCTGGCGGCCGGACGTGCGGGCATCTTCAATCCGGGAGCCCATGGCTTCAGTGAGGTGCTCTATGCCTTCTCCTCGGCCGCCAACAATAACGGCAGTGCCTTTGCTGGGCTTTCGGCCAACACCCCCTATTACAACCTGATGCTGGGGCTGGCCATGTTTTTTGGGCGCTTTGGCGTGATAGTGCCTGTGCTGGCCCTGGCCGGTTCCCTGGCGGGTAAACGGCGACAGCTTGAACACCCAGGTGCGTTGCCAACCCATGGCCCGTTATTTATCGCTCTGCTGGTGGGAACTGTGTTGCTGGTGGGTGCCTTGACCTTCATCCCCTCTCTGGCCCTGGGTCCTATTGTCGAACAGCTGATGATGCTGAAGTAAGGAATCACTATGACACGCAAGAAGCTTTCTCTGTTTGATCCCGCTCTGTGCCGCGAGGCGTGCAAAGACGCCCTTCTCAAGCTGGATCCGCGTAGCCAGTGGCAGAACCCCGTGATGTTCGTGGTCTGGCTGGGTAGCGCCCTGACCACTCTGGTCTGGTTGGCCCAGGGCTTGGGGCTGAGTGAGCGGAGCGAACCGCTCTGGTTTACCGCCAGCATAGCCCTCTGGCTCTGGTTTACCGTGCTGTTTGCCAACTTCGCCGAAGCCTTGGCCGAGGGGCGCAGCAAGGCCCAGGCCGCCAGTTTGCGCGGACTCAAGCAGACGGTGTGGGCTCACAAGTTGACGGTGGCCAAATATGGCGCCCCCAGCCAGAGGGTGAGTGCTGACTCACTGGTTAAGGGCGATGTGGTACAGGTGAGTGCCGGTGAGGTGATCCCCTGTGACGGTGAGGTGGTCGAGGGGGTCGCCTCGGTGGACGAGAGTGCCATCACGGGGGAGTCCGCTCCCGTCATTCGCGAGTCGGGTGGTGACTTCAGCTCGGTGACGGGCGGGACTCGGGTGCTCTCCGATTGGCTGGTGATCCGCTCCACGGTCAACCCGGGTGAGACTTTCCTGGATCGCATGATCGCCATGGTGGAGGGGGCCAAACGCCGCAAGACCCCCAATGAAATCGCCCTGACCATACTGCTCATCGCGCTGACCCTGATCTTCCTGCTGGCCACAGTGACGCTACTGCCCTTCTCCGCGTTTGCCGTGCTGGCGAACGGCAGCGGCCAGGTGATCACGGTAACTGTGCTGGTGGCCCTGCTGGTCTGCCTCATCCCCACCACCATAGGTGGGCTGCTCTCGGCCATAGGGGTGGCGGGCATGAGCCGCATGCTGGCGGCCAATGTTATCGCCACCTCGGGGCGTGCCGTCGAGGCGGCAGGCGATGTGGATGTCCTGCTGCTGGATAAGACGGGGACCATCACGCTGGGTAACCGCCAGGCCAGCAAGTTTTTGCCGGTGGCCGGGGTGAGTGAGCAGACGCTCGCCAATGCTGCCCAGCTGGCCTCGCTGGCCGATGAGACCCCGGAGGGGCGCAGCATAGTGGTGCTCGCCAAGCTGCGCTTCAACCTGCGCGAGCGGGACATCCATGCCCTGGGGGCGACCTTTGTTCCCTTCTCCGCCCAGAGCCGGATGAGCGGCGTCAATCTGCAGCAGCGGATGATCCGCAAGGGCGCCGCCGATGCCATTCGTAAGCATGTGGAGGCCAATGGCGGTGAGTACCCGCGCCGGGCTCAGACCCTGGTCGAGCTGGTGGCTCGCGAGGGGGGAACCCCGCTGGTGGTGTGCGAAGGCAATCAGGTGCTGGGGGTGGTGGCGCTGTCGGATATCGTCAAGGGGGGCATCAAGGAGCGCTTCCTGGAGCTGCGCCGCATGGGGATCAAGACTGTGATGGTGACGGGCGACAACCGCCTGACCGCGGCGGCCATCGCCGCTGAGGCCGGGGTCGATGATTTCCTGGCCGAGGCAACGCCTGAGACCAAGCTGGCCCTTATTCGTCAGTATCAGAGCGAGGGACGGCTGGTGGCCATGACGGGGGATGGCACCAATGATGCGCCGGCCCTGGCTCAGGCCGATGTGGCCGTGGCCATGAACAGCGGCACCCAGGCGGCCAAAGAGGCCGGCAACATGGTGGATCTGGACTCCAACCCCACCAAGCTCATCGAGGTGGTGCATATTGGTAAGCAGATGCTGATGACGAGGGGGTCGCTCACCACCTTCAGCATCGCCAACGATGTGGCCAAGTATTTTGCCATCATTCCCGCCGCCTTTGCGGCGACCTATCCCCAGCTCAATGCCCTGAATCTGATGCACCTGGCCACGCCTCAGTCCGCCATCCTCTCGGCGGTGATCTTCAACGCGTTGATCATCATAGGGCTGATCCCGCTGGCGCTGCGCGGGGTTCACTATCGCCCCTTAACCGCGGCCAAGCTGCTGCGTCGCAACATGGTGATCTATGGCTTGGGTGGGCTGGTCGTGCCCTTTATCGGGATCAAACTCATCGATCTGCTGCTCAGTGCCGCAGGTTGGGTATAAGGAGATCGTCATGTTGATGCAATTTGGTTCTGCACTGCGTTTGTGGTTCGGCTTTACCCTGCTGTTGGGTCTTGTCTATCCCCTGGCCATGACAGGGGTAGCCCAGTGGATCTTCCCGACTCAGGCCAATGGCTCCCTGCTCTATCAAGGCGACAGAGTGGTGGGTTCCCGTCTGATTGGGCAAAACTTCGATGCCCCCGGTTACTTCTGGAGCCGACCTTCGGCTGTGGAGTATAAGGGCGATGCCTCTGGTGGTAGTAACCTGGGGCCCCTCAACCCCGAGCTGCAAAAGCAGGTGGCCGCGCGCATCGCCAGGCTGCAACAGGGGAGTGAGCACTCACAGGGGGAGATACCTGTGGATCTGGTGACGACTTCCGGCAGTGGTCTGGATCCGCACCTGAGCCCGGCTGCTCTCTACTACCAGGTAGCGCGGGTAGCCAAGGCCCGAGGCTTGCCTGAGGCACAGATCGACTCCTTGGTGACGCAGCAGATCGAGCGTCCGCTGCTGGGGGCACTGGGGGAACCTGTGGTAAATGTATTGCTATTAAACCTGGTACTGGATGAGCTTCAGTCGTCAGTGGTTAGCCAAGCAAGGAAGTAGTCATGAGTGTGGAAGAAGGTCGTCGCCCGGATCCTGATGCCCTGCTGGCCAAGATGCGCCATAAAGGCAAGCTGAAGCTCTTCTTTGGTGCCAGTGCTGGGGTGGGTAAGACCTACGCCATGTTGCAAGAGGCTCAGCGCCTGCGGGCCCAAGGCTTGGAGGTGCTGATCGGCATAGTCGAGACTCATGGCCGCAGCGAGACAGCGGCGCTGCTCGAGGGACTGACGCTACTGCCCTTGCGGCACCACTTCTACCGGGGCCATCGCTTGGCCGAGTTCGACCTGGATGGGGTGTTGGCCCACCGTCCTGCCGTGGTGCTGGTGGATGAACTGGCCCACTCCAATGTGCCCGGCTCTCGCCACCCCAAGCGTTGGCAGGATGTGGAGGAGCTGCTGGAAGCTGGTATTGATGTCTTTACCACGCTCAATGTGCAGCATCTGGAGAGCCTGAATGACATAGTGGGCGGCATCACAGGTATCCGGGTGCGGGAGACGGTGCCGGATCGGGTGTTCGATGGTGCGGATGAAGTGGTGCTGGTGGACTTGACCCCGGATGATCTGCGTCAGCGGCTGAAGGAGGGGAAGGTCTATCTGGCAGGGCAGGCCGAGCGGGCCATAGAACACTTCTTCCGCAAGGGTAACCTGATGGCGCTGCGGGAGCTGGCCCTGCGTCGAACCGCCGAGCGGGTGGACGATCAGATGCGGGAGTATCGTAGCGACAGCGATATTACCCGTGTCTGGCATACCCAGGATGCCCTGCTGCTCTGCCTGGGCCCTCAGGATGGCAGCGACAAGGTGGTGCGCACCGCCGCTCGTCTGGCCGCCAGGCTGGGTAGCCCCTGGCATGCCGTCTATGTGGAGACGCCTCGTTTGCACCGGCTGCCCGAGGCCAAGCGTCGTCGGATTTTGCACACTTTGAAGCTGGCCGCCGAGTTGGGGGCCGAGACGGCCACGCTGGCGGCCCCGGATGAGGCGGAGGCCCTGCTGGGGTACGCCCGGGAGCATAACCTGGGCAAGATAGTGATAGGTCGGCGAGCCAGGGAGTACTTCTGGCAGCGTGGGCGCCACTTTGCCGAGCGCCTGGGACGTCTGGGGCCGGAGCTGGACCTCATCATAGTGTCGGTGGATCGAGAGACGGGAGCACCTCGTCAGCCCGAGGTGTTGCCTCCTGACCTGCGTAGTTTCGCTGAACGTTGGCAGGTACAGCTCAAGGGGTGTCTGGCCACCCTGGTGCTGGGCGTCGCGTTGACGGGGGTATCCCGGCTCATGATGTCCTTTCTGGATGCCGCCAACATTGTCATGATCTTTTTGCTGGGGGTGGTGCTCATCGCCCTGCGTTTTGGTCGAGGCCCGGCCACCCTGGCGACCATACTCTATGTCGGCATTTTCGATTTTTTCTTCGTGGATCCCCACTTCTCCTTTGCCGTCAGCGATGTGCAATATCTGGTCACGTTTGCCGTGATGCTGGCAGTGGGCATGCTCATTGGTCAATTGACTGCCGGAGTGCGTTACCAGGCCCGAATTGCCCAGTACCGGGAGCAGCGTTCGCGTCAGCTTTTCGAGTTGGCCAAGGCGTTGAGTGGTGCTGTCAGTGCCAACGAAATTGCTACCATCAGTTGTGATTTTGTAGCGCGCAGCTTCCATGCCCGAACTCAGTTGCTGGTGTTGGATGCGGATCAGCAGTTGCAAGAGGGGGGGAGTGGTAATGAACGCTGCGGTGTTGACCGTGCCGTGGCCCAGTGGTGTCTGGATCACCGGGCGCCAGCTGGTCTGGGGAGTGATACCCTGCCGGCCCTGACTCAGCGCCTCTTGCCTCTCTTCAGTGGCAATCTGGGGTTGGGGGTGTTGGTGGTGGAGCCGGCTAATCTGCGGCTCTTGATGATACCCGAGCAGTTACGGCTGTTGGATCTCTATGGCGTACTCATCTCCATAGCGCTGGAGCGGATTGTCCTGGGGCAGGAGGCCGAGCAGGCCCTGCTCAAGGTAGAGTCGGAACGGTTGCGCAACTCCTTGCTGGCGGCGCTCTCCCATGATTTACGCACCCCCCTGACTGTGCTGTTTGGCCAGGCCGAGATCCTGACCCTGGAGCTGGGGATGGCGAACTCACCTCAAGCCGAGCAGGCCGGAGCCATGCGCCAGCAGGTGCTGGACATGACCCGGCTGGTCAACAATCTGCTGGACATGGCCCGCTTGCAATCCGGGGGCATGGCGCTGCGTTGGGATTGGCAGTCACTGCCGGAGCTGGTAGGCAGTGCCCTGCGGGAGCTGGCGGTGCCGCTGGCGGGGCACCCACTGCAGCGGCAACTACCCGATATGCTGCCGTTGCTCTACTGCGATGGCACCATGCTGGAGCGGGTGCTGGTCAATCTACTGGAGAATGGCTGCAAGTATGCCGGCGCTCAGGCAACCCTGGGCATTGGGGCTCAGGTGCGAGGCGAGGAGCTGGAGATCCGGGTTTGGGACTCAGGCCCCGGTTTGCCGCCAGGCAAGGAACAGCTTATCTTTGAAAAGTTTGCCCGAGGTGACAAAGAGTCGGTGATCCCGGGTGTCGGCTTGGGGTTGGCCATCTGTCGTGCCATAGTGGAGGCCCATGGCGGTCGTATCTGGGCGGAGGAGCGGCCCCAGGGCGGGGCTTGTTTCGCCTTTACTCTGCCGCTGAAGACGCCACCCCCGCTGTTAGATGATGCCCTGGAGGTCGATTGAACGAGTCACCCACTACCCTGTTGATCGTTGAGGATGAACAGGCCATTCGGCGTTTCGTGCGCAGTGCTCTGGAGGCTGAGGGGTTCCGTGTCCATGAAGCGGATTCGCTGCAGCGCGGCCTGATCGAGGCGGCGACTCGTAAGCCGGATCTTCTGGTGCTGGATCTGGGGCTGCCGGATGGGGATGGTCTGGATCTGATCCGCGATCTACGCCAGTGGAGCTCGATACCTGTGATCGTCTTGTCGGCGCGAGTGGATGAGGGCGACAAGATAGCGGCTCTGGATCTGGGGGCGGATGATTATCTGATCAAACCCTTTGGCATGGGGGAGTTGCTGGCCCGGGTGCGTGCCGCCCTGCGTCGGCGGGGGCCCCAGGCCGAGAGTCTCTCGCCTTGGGTACAACTGGGGGCGGTGAGAGTCGATCTGGCGCTACGTCGGGTGACGCGAGGTGACGAGGAGCTGCACCTTACCCCCATCGAATTCCGCCTGTTGGGGGAGTTGCTGGCGCACCCTGGTAAGGTGTTGACCCACCGCCATCTGTTGAATGCGGTATGGGGTCCTACCTTCGTTGAGCACAATCACTATCTGCGCATCTACATGGGTCATCTGCGGCAGAAGTTGGAGCGCGACCCCACCCTGCCGAGCTACCTCATCACCGAGACTGGCATCGGCTATCGCTTTATTCCCGATCCGATGGACTAGGTCGCTTGGCTTAGGTTTTTTGCCCTACTTTCTGTCAATTCGTTGATTTTTCCATCATATCTTGTGGCATAGGGACTCTTTACGGTCTAAGCTTTGCCTATCACGTGTTGCGTGATGTAAATCGCTGGATGATCGCCGCGGTGGCGCCATGTGGCGGTTGAGCACAAGGAAAGGATGAGTGGTGTGACCCTTCGCTGAGGTCGCATCAAAATGGATAAGACTCAAAGAGGCGTAATATTATGATTAAGAAAACAGCTATTGCAGTGGCCGTGGTGGGCTTGATGATGTCGACTGCGCAGGCAGCTCCCAAAGATAATACCTGGTATGTCGGTGGCAAATTGGGCTACGCCCAGTTTTTGAGCCCGGATTACAACTCAGTGCTGACTGGTGTGAGCAATGAAGACAAGAGCGATGTAGGCGGCGGCGCCTTCCTGGGTTATCAACTCAATTCCTGGCTGGGTTTTGAAGCTGGCTATGATTACCTGGGTAAATATAAGTTCGATTTTGCCAATGGCGCGGATGAGCTGAAGGCTCAGGGCGGGCAACTGGGCGTCAAGCTGGGTTTCCCTGTCAATGATGCCCTGGATATCTACACCCGTCTGGGTGGTTTCGCCTACTGGGCGGACAGCGAAAATAACAGTGATGATGGTTACTCACCGCTGGCGGCTCTGGGTCTGGAGTATGCCATGACCCGCGATTGGGCTACTCGTCTGGAGTACCAGTGGATTGGTGGCGTGGGTGATAAGCAGTACGTGGGTAGTGAAGTGGATAGCGGCTTGTTGAGCGTTGGTGTGAGCTATCGCTTCGGCCAGGCCGAGCCTGTGGTGGCCGCGCCTGCCCCGGCTCCCGCCCCTGCTCCGGCTCCTGAGCCTGTCAAGGTGACCAAGGAGTTCAATCTCTCCTCCGATGTGCTGTTTGACTTCGGCAAGGCGAGCCTGAAGTCTGCAGGGGTTGCCGCCCTGGATGGCCTGTATGGGCAAATTCAGGCGGAAACACCGAAGGATGGTACGGCTCTGGTGGTGGGTTATACCGACCGTATCGGTTCCGATGCCTCCAACCAGATCCTCTCCGAGAAGCGCGCCAAGAGCGTAGCCGACTATCTGGTGAACAAGGGTATCCCGGCGGATAAGATCTCTACCCAGGGTCGAGGCGAAGCCGAGCCAGTCACTGGCACCCAGTGCGATAGCGTCAAGGGCAAGAAGAATATCATCTCCTGCCTGGCTCCGGATCGCCGCGTGACCATCCAGGTCACGGGTACCAAGGAAGTGACGGAATAAGTCGTCTCTTCTCCATGAATAACGCCAGCCCTAGGGCTGGCGTTTTTTTTTGGTGCGCTCACTCGCTGGGCGGCTACCGCTGTGTGCTCAGAACTCGTTGGAGAGGGCCTTGTAACCTTTGACCAAGTCGATATTGGTGTGGGCCACATCTTCGGAGAACTCGGTGGCGTCGGCACTGACTCGGGGGATCTGGGAGAGATCGGTTTTCGGGCCTATGCGGGTGGTGGAGGGGACATAGAAGCCAGAGGGCAGATCACAGCCATCTACCACCGCATTGTGCCGCACCACACAGCCAGCGCCGATGCGACAGTTGAAGAGTACGCTGTTGAAGCCGAGGAAGACTCGGTCACCGACTTCACAGGGGCCGTGGACTATGGAGCGGTGGGCAATGGAGGTGTATTCACCTATCACCACGGGCGCCCCGGATTTGGAGTGGATGACCACGCCATCCTGGATGTTGGAGTTGGCGCCAATGATGATGGGCTCCATGTCGCCGTGCTCATCGACCTCATCGGCGCGGATCACCGCATAGGGGCCGACGAAAACATTTTCCTTGATGATGACCTTGCCGCAGATGATGGCGGTCTTGTCGATATAGGCGGATTCATCAATAACCGGCAGGTGGCCGGAAGGATTTTTACGGATCATGCTACATCCTGTCATTGGCTAGTTCGATAACGTACGCGATTGAAAAACCGGCAAGGGATGCCATACCGTCATCACCGCTGCCAGCCCAGCTTACGCCAAAAAAGTGCGGTAAAGGAACCCTTTACTGGTCGCTCCCCGACTCGTTGGGGTTATTCTCCTCGAACGTGGCGGCGCCGATTACACCTCATGCCCTGCGGATGGTGGGTTGAAGCGCGCATAGAGTTGTTCGGCCAGCGTGGGTTCAGGTTGGCTCAACGCCTGTTGAAATAGCGCTTCGATCTGCTCCTTGGCTGCGGCTCGCACGATAAACACCAAGCTGGTCTGGGCCTTGCCTTCCGGCCACTCACCCAGGCTGGTGAGGGGATAGAGCTGACCATGAACCCCGTGGATCACCAGAGGCTGGCTCTCGCCCTCCAGTTGCAGTATGCCCTTCAGACGTAACAGGGAGTCGCCAAAGTTAGCCTGCACCGCCTCGACGGCGGCAATCAGCCTGGCGGCCTGTAGCGGCGCCCCGAAGCGCAGGCTGAAACTGACCACATCGGCATGGCTGCTGGGCAACTGCGGTTGTATGCCCAAGCTCTGATCCTGTGCTGCAGTTGGGCGCAAGGGGGAGGCCAACCCCAATTTGGGAGCTTCGGTGCGCAACCAGGCCAAGAGGGCGCGCACATTCTTGCCCGCTTCGGTGCTGTAGGGGCCTATCTTCTCCAGCACAGCCGGACTCAAAGTCCCCTGTTGCACCACATGCTGCGGGGCGGCAGGGTTGAGCTGGGTCAGCCGTTGTTTGAGCTCGGCGAGTTGTTCGGGGGGGATGAGATCGCTCTTGCTGATGACCAGCAGATCGGCCAAGGCTATCTGCTTGACCGCCTCATATTGGCGCGCCAGCTGTCCGGCAATATGCACCCCATCCACCAGTGTGACTATGCCATCGAAGCGATAGCGCTGGGCAATGAAGTCATCCTGACGCAGGGTGAAGAGCACGGGGGCCGGGTCGGCTAGCCCAGTGGTCTCTATGATGAGGCGGCGGAAGGGTTTGATCTCCTTGCGCAGCGCCTTCATAAACAACTCCTGCAGTGTACTGGCCAGCGAGCCCTGCACCGAGCAGCAGATGCAACCTGAATCCAGCAGGGTCACCTGTTCATCCACCTGGCGCACCAGTTGATGATCCAGGCCAACGGCCCCGAACTCATTGATCAGGATGGCGCAATCGGCCAGTTCCGGTTGTTGGACCCAATGGTTGAGTAGGGTGGTTTTGCCGCTGCCGAGAAAGCCGGTGATGATGGTGACGGGGATGCGGGTATCTTGGTTTGGCTGCATGACAAAGGCCTGGTGAGATGCGAGTAGGCTATTGTGCCCGTGGGTCGATGAAGTGCAAGCCTGGAACGAAGGGGAAAATAAAAACAAACAAGCCGCATCAAGTGCGGCTTGTCAGGGTGAGCTGGGTCTGGCCAGCTTGTGCTTAACGCTCATAGCGGAAGAAGTATTGGCGAGTGGCTGGAGCGTACTGCTCTTCTTGCTTGCCAGTCAGCAGGTTGGTCAGGTTCTTATAGATGCTTTTCATATCTCACCTCATGGTGTTTTGTGATCTTTGTCACCTTTGATACTAAGGATTATGTGAACTTGATCAAGTTCTATTTTTATGAAACCGCTTGATTTAGCTATGATTACGCTTTCATCTTGCCTGGTCGGATGAGTTGATGGGTTTGTAACCGATTGCAAAAGCGTCCTCTGGGCTGCGGTAGGGTTTCTACGGGGTGCAAGAGTAGGCGCTATGGTTCATATTGAAGAGAAGAGGTTGATGGCCGTCCACCAGTCGGTGGTAACGGGTCGCTTCGTATGAGCCGCTTATGGTTGAAGTGGAGGAGGGATCCATGCAAGTAGAACATCAAGTGAAAGAGCAGCGCTTTGTGGTGCAACTGCCGGAGGGAGATGCTCGGCTGGAGTACTCCCTGCAGACGCCCTGGGTCAATATCTTTCATACCTGGGTGCCGGAACCTCTGCGGGGGCAAGGGGTAGCCGATGCCTTGATGCGTGCCTGTCAGAGCTGGTGTCAACAACAGGGGTACCAGTTGGTGGCCACCTGCAGTTATGCGGTGCGCTGGCTAGAGCACAAGCAGCGCTGAGTCAGACGATGACCAGCCCCTCCAGGGCATGGCGCCAATACTCCAGGGTTGGTGGGTTGACCCGGTTCTGGCCCGCTAGCAGTACCAGTTGTTGCAGTTGCAGGGCCTCGGTCAGCAGATGGCAGGCGCCCAGGCTGCGGATGGTGCGGGTGAGGCGCAGTTGGTTATGGTTATACCGTTGCAGCCAGGCGGCCGTGAGTTCGGTATGCGTTTTTAGCGCATACTCTCCGCCTTGGTCGGTGATCCCCCAGAAATTGAGCATCAGGTTCAGCGAGTGCCGCATCTGTTGCTGCAGTTGTGGGTCTGTGGCAAAGGCCTGGCGGCAGGCGGCCGTGAGCAGCGGAGCCTGAGGGGTGACGCTACTGGGTTCCGGCAGTGGAAATAACCAGGGTATGTAGTCATGGGTCTGCTCCAGCCAGTGGGCGTTGGTGCGCCATATCTCGTGCAACCAGCGTCCTCTGTGGTCGGGAGCCAGGCCACGATAGAAGGCTAAGATCGGTTCCATTCGCTAGACTCCCCAAAAGGCAAGGCCAGCACTGGGCTGGCCTTGCGGCTGGAGCTGTGAGGGTTACTCTTCATCATCTGTGTCGTCGTCTAGGTCATCTTCGCCGAGCAGATCGTCATCTTCATCCCAGGCATCATCATCATCGTCCCAGTCATCTTCGTAACCCTCCTCCTCTTCGTCTTCCCACACCGCATCATCTGGATCGTAATCGTCATTATCTGCCATGACTTGCTCTCTTTGTTGGGGGACCTCTTGTTAGTCTATACAAAAATTTTGCGACTAAGCGAGAGGGTGACAGAAAATTCATCATGGTCGGAGCGAGGCCACAGACTGGTGATGGGCCTAGGGTTTAGGCTAATGGTCAAGGGCAAGCCAAGCGCTTGCCTAGGGGCAACAAGCTGCTTGCCGCCGCCACGAGTGAGTGATAAAACCGCTGAAGATGATGCTGCTGGAGTAGCTACTATGTCCCATCCTCTGGAACAACCCCTGCTTACCACTAGCTTGCTGAACAATGAGGCGCTGTTGGGGCGCATGGTAGAGCAATTGGGCGTGGGCTGCTGGCAGTGGTCTGCTGATACCGGCCTGGCTCACAGTCCGGCTTGCCTGGCCTTGATTGGACTGGGCGCTAGGGTGCGTGATGATCTGGGTTGGCTCGATCGCGTGCATCCAGATGATGTGCAGCCCCTATGTGGCCAATTCGATCGTTGTGTGACGGGCGAGATTGCCGACTATCAGAGCCAGTATCGTATTCTGCATCATGATGGTCACTACCGTCGGGTGTGGGAGCGGGTGGCGCGCACCGAGCAGGGAACCCTGTTTGCCCTGGTACACCCATTGGCTAATCATGCGGAGCCTGCCGTTCAACAGGTACCGCTCACGGACCCGCTAACCGGCAGTGAGAGCCGTCTGCGCTTTGAGGCCAGGTTGTCGACTTTGGTGGCGGCCGCGACGCCCTTTAGCGTCATCGCCTTTGAAGTGGACTACCTGGAGAAGGTGCGGCAGTTGTATGGCAAGGATGCGGCCGACGACACGCTAGTGCGCCTCATTCGTCTGGTGCGTCATCAGGAGGGCGAACCCTTGGCCATTGGCCGCTGGGAGGATAATCTGTTTCTGCTGTTGTTGCCCCAGGTAGAGATGGAATTGGCCCTGCTGCGTGCCGAAGGGTTGCGTGAGAAGATTGCCGAGGCTCAGTTACTGCCCCACAGACCCCTCACCGCCAGTTTTGGTGTGGTCATGCTCAAGCCAGGTGAGCCGCTGGATCATATGCTGGCGCGTCTGCTGCAACGCTTGCAATCGGCTCGCCAGATCCATAATCGGGTGGCCGGAGAGGTGGCCACCCAGAGTGTGCTCGAGTAAAAAGCGTGGTGGTTAGCCCTTGATGGGAACCACCAGCATGTCGCACTCCACATGATTCATCAGTTGGCGGGCTGAGGAGACCAGCAGGCTCCAGAAGCTTTGATGATGGCCACAGACCAGCAGGTCGACACCAAACTGCTCTATGGCTTCATTGACCCGCTCACTCAAATCGCCGCAGAGGATCAACTTCTTCTCTATGGGGAAGTCGAGCCCCACCAGCACCTGCTCCAGCTTCTGTTGGGCATCCTGGATCACCTGATCCTGCACTCGGTTGAGATCAATATCGATCATCTCGGTGTAGAGATCCTTTACATCGACATCCACATGGATGACCGAGAGCTTGGCCGCATGGGTCTTGGCTAGGGCTATGGCTTTTTGCAGCACAGGGCCGCTCTCTTCATCCAGATTGATGGCAGCGAGTATGTGTTGGTAACTTTGGCCTCTCATACAAATTCTCCTTAAAAGACAAGGCAGCCCCTCAGACTATAGCGCCCGTGGGGGAAGGGGCTTGTGCCAGATGACACACATCATGCTCTGGCATGACAGAGTGGGCATGAGTAGCATAAAGGGGTGACTGACCTTTTCAGCCTGAACCAATGGGCAGATTAATGCAAATATACGACCCCCATCACAGAGTGAGGTTGTCATGCGAAGCCATGACCACTAGCCTGAAAGAGTGCCTTGCCATGAGGCCTCACCCTTCCTACTTCCTATATGTTGCATGAACAGAGAAAGAGAGATGCTCATGCATCTCTCTTTTGCTTTTTGGAGGTCCTATGTGGGAGCCGCTGATCCAGGGCTGTGTTGCCAAGAATTGTCACCCCTTGGGGTGTCAGCGTGCCGTAGAGGCGCAGATCGCCTATGTCCAGCAGCAGCCGCGTTTTGCCGGGCCCAAACGGGTGCTGATCCTCGGCGCCTCCTCCGGCTTCGGTCTGGCGGCGCGCATTGTCTTGGCGGTGGGCGGTGGGGCCGAGACACTGGGGCTTTCGTTCGAGCGTGCCCCCTCGGCCCAGGGGTTTGGCAGTGCGGGTTGGTATAACCAACATCACTTCCAGCAATGGGCCGAGGCTCATGGTGTCCCGGCTACTAGCCTGTTGGGCGATGCCTTCGCTCCTGCGATGCAGCAGCAGGTGGTGCGCTGGATCCAGCAGCAGTGGGGGCAAGTCGACCTGCTCATCTACTCGCTGGCCAGTGGGGTGCGCATCATGGCGGGTGGTGAGCGTTATCGCTCCGTACTCAAGAGCATAGGTAACCCCGTGACGGGGTGGGGGTTGGATCTGGGCGCCGAACAGCTGATCCAGCAGGAGATGCCTGCCGCGACCTCTGGCGAGATCGCGGCCACAGAGCGGGTGATGGGCGGCGACGATTGGCAGCAGTGGGTGCTGCAACTGGCCGAGGCTGGCTGCCTGGCTCCGGGCTTTCGCACTCTGGCCTTCTCCTACGAGGGGCCGGCCATTACCCACTCCTGGTATCGGGATGGCACCCTGGGATTGGCTAAGCAGCACCTACAGCGCAGCGCCGAGATGCTGCGTAGCGGGCTTGGCGAGCAGGGCGATGCTCGGGTGGTGCTGTGCAAGGCGCTGGTCACCAAGGCCAGCCTCTTCATCCCCTTCTTGCCGGTTTACCTTATGGTGCTGATGAAGGTGATGAAGGCCCAGGGGCTGCACGAGGGGTGTATCGAACAGATGAGTCGGCTATTTGTGCAGCAGCTCTATGGCGAGCAAGCGGTGAAGGTGGATAACCAGGGGCGCTGGCGTCTGGATGAGCGGGAGTTGGATCCTGAGGTACAAACCGAGCTGCTCAACCGCCTGGGCTCCCTGAACGGCGACAACTTCCGCGAAATAGGGGATTACGCCGGGCTGCGGCAGGAGTTCCTGCGGCTCAATGGCTTTGACTGGCCCGAGATCGACTATTCGGCCCCCTTGTCGCTGGAGTTGACGGGGGTAAAGGCGTAAGCGTTCGTGATCCTGACCCGCATCCCCGCTACAATGGCGCCCGCATGGGGTGAGGGAAGGGGAAGGCAAGTGCAGAGTCAGCAAGAGTGGGATGTGATTGTTATCGGTGCCGGTGCGGCGGGGCTTATGTGTGCGGCCCAGGCGGCCTATCGCGGACGCCGGGTACTGCTGCTGGATAACGCCAAGAAACCGGGGCGCAAGATCCTCATCAGCGGCGGTGGTCGGTGCAATTTCACCAATCTTTATGCCAGCTCCAAAAACTTCCTGTGCCGTAATCCCCATTTCACCAAATCGGCGTTGGCGCGCTATACCCAGCGGGATTTTATCGAGCTGGTGGAGCGTCACGGCGTGGAGTACGAGGAGCGCGAGCATGGCCAGCTCTTCTGCACCGACTCTGCCAAGGAGATAGTGCGGGTGCTGCTCACCGAGTGTGAGTGGGCTGGGGTGACGTTGCAATTGCCGACCGAGATCCTCGCCGTCAACCCGCAGGCCGGGGGCGGATTTGCCCTGCAGACTAGCCGAGGCTCTGTAACCTGTCACTCGCTGGTGATTGCCACCGGTGGCCTCTCCCTGCCCAAGCTGGGGGCCACCCCCTATGGCTATCGACTGGCCGAGCAGTTCGGCCTCAACATGGTGCCAACCCATGCTGGGTTGGTGCCCTTTACCCTGCACACCGCCGACAAGGAGGCCTTCGCCGAGCTCTCCGGCATCAGTCTGCCTGCCGAGGTGAGCGCCGAGGATGGCACTGTGTTTCGGGAGGCGCTGCTGTTTACTCACCGTGGCCTGTCGGGGCCGGTGATCCTGCAGATCTCCTCCTACTGGCAGCCGGGGCAACGCATACAGATCAACCTGTTGCCGGGCCAGGATATTCCGGCCCTGCTGCAGCACTGGCAGAGCGAGCATCCGGCGAGCGAGCTTAAAACCCTGCTCTCCCGCGAACTGCCCAAGCGGCTGGTGGAGAAGCTGATCGAACGCCACGAATTGCTCAGCAAGCCCCTGCGGCAATATACCCCCAAGGAGTTGAGTGGCGTGGCTGACTTGCTCGCTGGCTGGAGTCTACTGCCCAATGGCACCGAGGGGTATCGCACCGCCGAGGTGACGCTGGGGGGCGTGGATACCGACGAGCTCTCCTCCAAGACCATGGAAGCGAAGAAGGTGCCCGGCCTCTACTTTATCGGCGAGGTGATGGATGTCTCCGGCCATCTGGGGGGCTTTAACTTCCAGTGGTGCTGGAGCTCAGGCTGGGTCGCCGGACAGTTTGCTTAGGTCATTCCCCTTGGTTGGGGTAGCTCAACACGGCATGACTCCACTGCCCTTAATCTTGCTCTCTCATCACACTCTTGGCTTATTGGGCTGGGAACAAAATAACAACCATGCCAGCCAGGTTTACCCGGCTGGCATGGCTTCAACCATACTAGTAGTTAGTAGTTAGTAGTTAGTAGTTAGGGTTGAACCTCGCTGTTGCGGCTCGGTGTCTGGCTCGGGAGTTAATATGCTCACTCGTGCGCTGCTGCTCCTCTTATTGACTTGGGCTCTGCTCTCAGACGCCAAGGCGGTGACCTTGATTGGCGCCGAGGTGCCTCCTTTTGTCATGCATGAGACCAAGCCGCTGGGGCCAGGGCTAACGGCTGAGATCTTGTTGGTCGCGGCGCAACGACTCGGTGAACCCGCGCCGCTGGATGTTAAACCTTTTGTGCGTGCCTTGATGGTCACCGCAAATGGCCACGATACTCTGTTGGTGCCGCCGGGCCGTATCCCTGAGCGGGAGGCGCTGTTTCGTTGGGTTTCGCCTCTGGTCGATGAGGCCTTTGTGCTCTTCACCGATCGTCAGTACCACCCCCGCCCGATCCGGCAAGAGGAGTTGGCCGGGCTTACGGTCGGCGTGATGCGAGACTCAGTGGCTGAGCAGCTGATGAAGAAAATCCCAGGGGTGCATATTGAGAACGCCGCCTCTGAGATCATCAATGCTAAGAAGCTGGCGCGAGGGCGTATTCATGCCTGGGCGGTCAGCCTCAATACCGGGTTTTATGCCCAGCGCGTTGCCGGGTTGGATGAGCGGCAATTGGTCCGCGGCGCCACGTTATCGCAAGTAACCCTCTATCTGGCGGCTTCGCCGGATTTTCCCGATGCCGAGATGGTCCGCTGGCAACAGGTGATTGAAGCCATGCGGCTAGATGGCACCCTGCAACGGCTGAAACAGCGCTACCACTATGTGGAGCCTTAGGTGCCCACCCTCTGCACATGGTGTGTTCTCTGGCCATACCCCTGCATTTTTGCGAGCAAACAAGAACGCTGAGCTTATGGCTGCGTGAAAATGGATCTCGCCGTTGAATATTGCATATGCCATTAACCAAGCGTATATATGGCATATGCCAATTAGGAGGCGCTATGCCAAGACCCAAGATACCGCGCCACATCTGTGGCCGACCTGCCGATAGCTGTTTTAAACCCAATGCTCGCCCCATGAGCCAGCTGGAGCAGGTACACCTGGCGGCGGATGAATTTGAAGCGCTACGTCTGGTTGACTTGCTGGGGATGCAGCAGCAGGAAGCGGCGGTGGCAATGGGCGTTTCCCGGCAGACCCTGGCCAATGTTCTGAAAGCAGCCCGATTTAAGGTGGTGGACTGTTTGACTCAGGGCAAGGCACTCATCATGCACAAAGAAGAAGAGGGCGTTACCCATAATGATCACCGCGATTCCCATGAATGAAAACCGTGTCGCTAGCCATTTTACCAAGGCCGACACCCTGCTGTTTATTAATGAACAAGGCGTGGAGATCAGTCGCCATGCCAATCCCTCCTTGAACGCCAACTGTGCCGGCAAGCAGAGTCTGCTGGAGTTGCTTAGTGCCGAGGGGGCTGAGCGGGTTGTGGTACGCAATATCGGCGAACAGATGCTGGGCAAGCTGTTGGCTCGCCAACTCGCCGTGCTGCAAACTGAATGTGGTCGTCGTCAGGCGAGTGAGTTGGCCGCGCCAAGTGCCGAGGGACTGCGGCTGTTGACCGAGGCCAGCCAGGGGCGCCAATCCCTGAACCATGAGGCCAAGGCGAAGTCTGGGGGCTGTGGCGGTCAGGAGGCTGCTGGCCAATCGTGTTGCCAAGCTCAGGGTGAGGCACAAGGCCCGTGTCAGCACGATCACACCCATGCACCTGGTCATGAGCATAAGCCCGGGGCAGGACGCCGCCGCTGTTGTCACTCCTGAGCTGACAGGCGTAGCTAACCGAATGTGACCATCAGGCTCTCCTGCGACAGCCTGATGGTCACACATTGCGCGCTACATGGTGGGAGTAGGCCGCTCTCTCGCCAGCAGCAGAAGACGCGACACTGTGCCGCCAGACGGGCATGCTCTGGACCTCACATCAGCTAAGAAGGGTGTCATGAATCGCTATCACATTGCCCGGCAGAGCCATGTCCATTGCATGGTCTGTGGCGAGCGTACACAGAACCCAGGTTCGCTGAACTTGCTCTTTACCCGGAGTGAAGAGGGGAGTATTCACTCGTCATTTCTCGTGACTGAGCACCATCAAGGCTACACAGGAGTGTTACACGGCGGCATGACCAGCACACTGCTGGATGCGGCCATGACCCACTGTCTCTTGATGGAGGGGATCCAGGCGTTGACAGCCGAGTTGACGGTACGATTTTTGGCTCCTATCCGGGTGGGACAGCGGGTGCAGTTGGGCGCGCGTCTGGTCAGTCAGCGTCGCGCTATCTATCAACTGGAAGCCTGGATCGGATTGGGATCACAACAACTGGCTCGAGCTTCGGCCAAGTTTATGGCGGAGAGTGGCGGGGCCATACTCAATGACCGTTAAGCTTACCCTGACTGTGCTGTGCGATAACCTGGCTAAGGCGCCGCTGAGGCCGGAACATGGCTTGGCGCTTTGGTTGCAGGGGCCGGGTCTGGCCCTGTTGCTGGATTGTGGTAGCGGAGAGACCCTGCAACACAATGCCGAACAACTGGCCATTCCGCTGGCCGCCTGCCAGCGGGTGATCTTGAGTCATGGCCATTATGACCATAGTGGCGGGCTGGTGGCGTTTTGGGCGCAGGGCGGAGAGTGCCCCATACTGGCTCATCCCGATGCGCTGTTACCGCGCTATAGCCATCACCCAGATAAACCGGTGCGTAGCATAGGTATGCCCAGGGCGCTGGTGGCAAGACTATCGGCACTTGCCGAGTCTCAGCGGCAGTGGCGAACCGAGCCCGAGAAGTTGACCGCCTATCTGGGAACCAGTGGTGAGATCCCGCGGCATGACCCCTACGAGGATGTGGGTGGCCCCTTCTTCCTCGATGAGTCGGGCCAAACGGCGGACCGACTGCAAGATGATCAAGCCTTGTGGCTCAGTACCCCGCGAGGCTTGGTGATACTGTTGGGTTGTTGCCATGCCGGGTTGATCAATACCCTACAGCATCTGCAACGTATCACGGGTATTCAGCGGGTGGCCGGCATTATTGGCGGGGTGCATCTGTTGCATGCCGGTGAGGCGCGTCTGGCCCATACCCTGCAATTTTTGCGTGACTGTTCTCCCGATTTCATCTGGTTAGGTCATTGTAGCGGCAAGGCGGTGATGACGCGGCTGCGACACGAGCTACCTCGGGTGGATGTGCAACTACTCCATGTCGGGGCGCGCTATGTGCTTGTTGGAGATGCCTGTTCGGGGGCGTGAGTTTGGGGTTGGGCATGGTCGCCGGCCCAGTTGATGATCAGGTGTCGATAGGAAGCGTAAGGAGCAATTATGAAAGACAAAATGTGGGTAGCGCTGGCTTGTGTGCTCTGCGCCTTGCCTCTTGAGGCCAAGGAGTGGCTCATTGACGTACGTACGCCGGAGGAGTTTGCTACTGAGCATGTGTCAGGTGCCCTCAATATTGAATATCAGCAGATAGTCAGCGGTTTGCAACTGTTGGGTGGGAGTAAACACGATCCGGTACGCCTCTACTGCCGTTCGGGTCGTCGCGCCGGGTTGGCTCGTGAGGCTCTGCTCCAGGCGGGCTATCCGCAGGTAGAAAACTTGGGCTCCCTGGCGGAGGCCGAGGCGTGGCAAGCCAGCTACCGGCCTGGTTCGGGTAAGTAACCGGGGGGCGCTCTGCGGCTGCGCGTCAGTCGATGGCGCTCTGGCAAATTGAGAGATGAGGAGCGAGTGTATGCAGTGCGTGTTATCCGATGATCAGTTGCTGCAGCTACTGCATGATGATGTACCTTATGGCGATCTGACTACAGATCTGTTGCTTGACCCCCGGCAGCAGGTGGAGATGGTTTTCTCGGCCCGGCAGGCTATGACGCTGTGCGCCAGCGAGGAGGTGGCCCGCTTGTCTGTTCTCAAGGGGGTAGAGACTCAGTTGCTGGTGGCCTCGGGTCAACAGGTCGAGGCCGGCACGCTGCTACTGCGTGCCCAGGGGCCTACCGGCGAGCTGTTTGCCCTGTGGAAGGCGAGTCAGATCCTGCTGGAGTGGGCCAGTGGCATTGCCAGTGCTACCCGAGCCCTGGTGGCGGCAGCAGCGCCTGTTCCTGTGGTCTGTACTCGCAAGCAGACCCCCTTCACCAAGGCACTCTCGGTGAAGGCGGTGCGCGCCGGGGGAGGGGGCATGCATAGACTCGGGCTCTCCGAAACCATTTTGCTGTTTGCCGAGCACAGGCAGTTTTTGGTCCAGAGTCCGGAGGCCTTGTTACACAGCTTGCAGCTGCGGGCACCGGAGCAGCGGCGGGTGGTGGAGGTGCACGATCTGGCGGATGCCAAGCGCTGGGCCCAGGCCGGAGCCGAGGTGCTGCAGATGGACAAGTTCACCCCGGAACAGGTGCGTCTCTGTGCCGACTATTGTCGCGAGCAGGGGTTGCCAGTGGTCTTGGCCGCGGCGGGGGGCGTCACCTTGGCCAATGCCCGTGACTATGTTTCAGCCGGAGCCAGCCTGCTGGTCACCTCCGCGCCCTATCATGCTAAGCCGTTGGATGTGCAGGTGACGTTTCACCCCGTGTGACCCCTCGTTGATCAGGCGGGAGATCTCCGCTGTTTTGTCCAAGCGCAGCCGCTCCCAGCTTTATCCTCCCGCAGCCGTTGCAGCCGCGCAACGAAGGCGGGTGGCTGTGTAGCCTCCATCACCGGCATCTGCACATCCATCAGCACCAGATCGTAGTGGCTGGCGTTGCTTTGCAGACGCTCGACGAAGTAATGGATGTCTCCGGCCATCTGGGGGGCTTTAACTTCCAATGGTGCTGGAGTTCCGGCTGGGTGGCCGGGCAGTTCGTCTAATCCGTAGTGCTACTCTTCTCTCTGTGATGCAGGCGTGGAGGGTTCGATAAAAGAAAACCGGTCAGTAACACTGACCGGTTTGGGTGACGCCATAAGCCCGCCTTATCTCAGGTGGGCGCCATCAGGTTTTATTTCTGCGGTTTGAGTTTGAACTGGCCGAGCAAATTGGTGAGCTGAATGGAGAGCTCGGCCAGGTCGCGCGCCGCTGCAGCACAATTTTCCGAGGTCTGGCTGGTTTGGTGAGTGACCTCGTCAATCTGATGGATCCCCATGCTGACCTGATCGGCGCCAGAGGATTGTTCACTGGCCGCCTGGGCAATTTCATGCACCAAGCCAGCGACTTCATCGGTATGGTGCACAATGCCGGAGAGTACCTCCGCCGTCTTTTTCGATAACTGGATGCCCTTTTGTGTCCGCTGGGCCGAAATATCGATCAGGGAGGCGATCTGTTTGACGGCCTCGCCGCTGCGTCCTGCCAACTTGCGCACCTCATCGGCGACGACGGCAAACCCCCGACCTTGCTCACCGGCGCGCGCGGCTTCGATCGCGGCGTTAAGTGCCAATAGATTAGTCTGTGATGCGATCGCCTCTATGGTATTGATGATGTTGTGTATATCAATGCCGGAGGCTTCGATTTCCTGCATGGCGCCCTGTAACTCTACCATCAGACTATTGCCATTCTCGGCATCTTGCGCCGATTGCTTGGAAAGCAGGCTCGCCTGATCGGCGTGGTTGGCACTCTGCCGGATCTGGGCGGCAATCTGCGTCACAGTGGCGCTTACCTCGGTCACGGATGCCGCCGATTCGGTGGCGCCACTGGCCAAATCATGGCTCATGGCCGAGACCTTATCCGCATTGTCACCTATGTGCTCGGAACGCTGCCGGATCTGCCCTACCAGGTTGTTCAAGTCGAGGATCATTTGACCGAGGGCGCGCCCCAGCTGATCTTGCTCTGAAGCCATCTTCACGCTCTGGTTCAGATCACCTTGCGAGATCTTGTCCGCCACCATGACATGGGCGTGCAAGGTATCGGCCATGCCATCGAGTGCGCTGGAAAGCTGACCTATTTCGTCTGCACTTTGGTAGCGCAAGCGCTTGTCGAATTGGCCCTGGGCAATGGTCTTGGCCATATCGACAGCCGCCAGGATAGGACGAGCCAGACTGCGGGCGACGAGAAACATGGCCCCTATGGCCACGACCGTGACCAACAAGCCTATGAGGATCTGCCAGTAGGTATTTTTGGCATTGCTGTCGGCTATTTGGTGTGACATGGCGTTGACATCACCCAGCACCAGATCCTTGTCCAGCCGGATCAGTATCCCCCAGCGGGTATTACTGTCGCCCAAGGTGATCGGCGCCAACACATGTAGCAGGCCGGTCGCCTCATCGGTATAGATAGCTTTCTCACCACGGCGCATCAGTTCACGGATTTTATCGGCCTCTTGGCTATAGAGAGCATCAAGAGATTTGCCAATGGCCTCAGGGTGCTTGCTGGCGGCAATCACCAGATTATCGGCCGTGATGATCGAAACATCGGCTTTATCCGGGTAGATGGCCTTGGCCACCTGTTCACTGATTTTTTGCACAAAGTCCAGATTGTAATCGGCCCCGGTCACGCCTAAGAAGCGCTCATTGACGATCACCGGGACTGAGAGAGTTGCCAGCCAGACATCTTTACCCTGGACCACATAGGGCAGGGGGGCGGTCACGGTCTGGCGATGGCTTTTTTGTGGATTCTGATACCAGGCGCCTTTGATGATGCCGTTGGGATGCGCCTCGGTAGAGTCATATTCCACCAGGGATTGCACCTTTAAGTTGTTGTTATTATCCCGGATCCAGTAGGGGGTAAAACGGCCGGTCTGGCCATTATTACCATTATCTCCATTCAGGTTTTTGTCATCACTGTTGTCAAAGAGATTGGGTTCCCAACAGCTGTAGGTGCCATTAAGGTCTGCGTTGCTCTTCAGCACTTCGCTTAACATATTATTGAAGACGCTGCGATCCAGGATGGCGGCACTCTGGCTAGCATCTGCGGCATGAGTGGCGGCGGCTGTATTCGCCAGCGTCTGGGCGGCTTGCATCCCCTTCTCCAGTCGGCGACTAATCGACAGGGCATACTCGGAGGCCACGCTCTGCATCTTTTCCAGCGTGATACGCTCAACCAGAGTCGATACCGTTTGGTTGATGAGGTGATTATTCGCGGTAGTGGAAGAGATGCTATAACCGACCAGAATGGCTGCCGTAATCAGTAGTCCAATACCCGCAGGGAAGGCTATTTTTGATTTTATTGATTTAAAATTCATGGTTATTCCCTCTTGGGCACTCTTTAGCGGTAGGTAAAAAGAAGAGAAGGCTCGAGCTTATTAATGTATAGGTCATATTCCGCAGTTGAGTGTGGCGTATTTGTGATAAGCCCTTTGAGTAAGCCTGATATCAGAGATGAACCGTGTTATCGGAACTTGCCCCCGCCGGCAATCTTGTTGTAGACCGCCAGGGAATGGCGGGGGTTGGCGAGTTTCTGGGTGCTATTGGCTGGATCCTCGTCGTTCCCTCCTTAGGGTCTCTTCCCATTGCGGTCGCTAGAGGTGCCGCGGGTCACTGAGGCTGATCCAACTCCAGCAGTAGCAGGGCGGCCGCAAAATCAAAACTTTCGATGGCACTACCGATCTGTTTGAGGCGCTCAGCGCGGAATAGGTGGATAAGTTCGGGTCTTAGCTGTTCGAACAGCTCTTCGGCCGCAAAGTTTTGCTCATGTAGCAGGCGCTTGAGTTGTTGCAACTGTTTGGGGGTTTGTATCGCACAGCGCAGGGCGATCTCGGTTTGCGGCAGAATGGGGGGGGGCTGTCGCTGGGCCGCAAGCCAAAGCAACATATCCTCCCGCAGCCGTTGCAGCCGAGCAGCGAAGGCGGGTTGCGCCTCGGCAAACAGGGTGTGGTCTTGCTGGCGCACTGCGAGCTCCAACCGCTTGGTCTCCGCTGCCAGTAGCTGGGCGCCGAAGGTGGCGGCATGGCCCTTCAGGGTATGCAATAGCCGTGCAGCATCGTCGCGCTCGCCCTGGTTGAGCAGGCGGTTCAGTCGACTCAGCAGCGCTTCGGTCTCTTGCAAGAAGGGCTCGATGAGGTGGGCCAGTAGCAGTTCATCCCCCCCCAATTGCTGGATGATCCGTTCAGGCTCGAAGTGATCCTCCAACAGCACAGGGACTTCTGCTGGCTTGACCAGCCGTACCTGAGTGGGGTGACGATCGGCGGGCAGGTGCGCCAGTATGCTTTGCAACAGGCGCTGAACCTCCAGGGGTTTGGCGATCACATCATTCATGCCGGAGTCCAGGCACTGCTGGCGCTCCGAACTCATCACACCCGCGGTGATCGCCAGCACGGGCAGGGTCAGGTGGAGTTGATGGCGCAGAATGCGGGTGGCAGTGTAGCCATCCATCACCGGCATCTGCACATCCATCAGCACCAGATCGTAGTGGCTGGCGTTGCTTTGCAGACGCTCGACCGCCAGTTCTCCATTCTCCACCGCATCCAGGGTGGCGCCAGCCTGCTCCAGTATATGGCGGGCGACCAACTGATTGAGCTCGTTATCCTCCACCAGCAGCAGATGGACGCCTAGCAGCGGTTTATCCTGGGCCGCCAGCTGCGGCAGGCTGGCCAGCAGTTTAGTGGGGCCGCCGCTGATATGGCTCTTGGCTTCGATGACCGCATTGTAGAGGCTGGAGCTGGTGACGGGCTTGAGCAGTATGCTGTCCAGCCGCTCGGCATGGGGTTGCGCCAGCACTTGCTCCCGGTAGAAGAGGGAGGTGACCAAGACTATGGGCAGAGATGCGGGCACCTGCTGGGCCAGGGTGGCGAGCAACAGGGGGAGATCCCGTTGGCTGCAGGGCCAACTGACCAGCAGCAGATCCCGATCCTGGCCCAACTCCGGGGTGAATTGGGGCAGACTCTCCTCGCTTTGCAACGACCAGCCCAACGTGGCCGCGGCCTGTTGCAGCGAGGTGCGACTGTTTTGCCCCTCATCCACCAGTAGCAGGCGCAACCCCTGTAGTTCTGGACTGCCGCTGTAAGCCTCTAGCTGCTGGGGGGCCAGTTGCAAGGGCAGGGTGAACCAGAAGCAGCTTCCCCGACCCAGTTCACTCTGGACGCCCAGGGTGCCACCCATCATATCGACCAGGCGTTTGCAGATGGCCAGACCCAGACCGGTACCACCGAAGCGCCGGGTGGTGGAGGCATCGGCTTGGGTGAAGGGGGCAAATAACCTGGCCTGCTGCTCGGGCTCTATGCCTATGCCCGTGTCCTGGACGCTGAAGGTGATCCAGACTTGCTGGGCCAGTTGCCGCTCCAGTGTTACGCGCAGCGTGACCTCACCCTGGGGGGTAAACTTGATGGCATTGCCCGCCAGATTGATGAGGATCTGTTGCAGACGCAAGTTGTCGCCGATCAGCTGTCGTGGCACTTGCGGCTCTATGGCGATGGTGAGCTCCAGGGATTTTTCGGCGGCATTGACTGACATGATACTGGCCAGGCCATCCATGACTTCGTTGAGATCAAGTGGGGCATGGGTTAGCTCCAGGCGGCCCGCTTCAATCTTGGAGAAGTCGAGTATGTCGTTGAGTATCCCGAGCAGTGAGCGCCCCGATTGGGCAATCATCTGCAGGTATTTTTGTTGTTGCGGCATCAGCGGCGTGTCGCCGAGCAGATGGGCTATCCCCAGCACCGCATTGAGGGGGGTGCGGATCTCGTGGCTCATGTTAGCCAGGAACGCACTCTTGGCGCGGCTGGCGCGCTCGGCTTCATCCCGTGCCAGAGCCAGGTCGCGCTGGATCTGCTTGAGCTCGCTGATCTCCTTGGCGATACCCAGATAGCCCGTGATCTGGCCCTGGGCATCCTTGATGGCGGTCACCGCCAGCAGCACAGTCAGGTGATGGCCCGATTTATGAATATAGGTCCACTCCCGCACCTCATAACTGCCTTGGCGGGCGCGACTGATGAAGACATCAAAGTCGCTGACCGGGTAACCCAGCTCCTGACTCAGCTCTTGAGCGTGGGCTATGACCTCCTCCTGCAGGTGGAGGATGGCGGGACTTTGCTGGTCAATCATCTCGGCGGCGCTATATCCCAGCATACGCTCGGCTCCCGAGTTGAAGAGACGAATGGTGCCATGGGTGTCAGTGGCTATGATGGCGATCTCGCTGGCGGCATTGATCACTCCCTGCAACTGCTCCTGTACCGCCAACAGGTTCTGCTCGCTGCGCTTGCGTTCGCTGATGTCGTGCAAGAAGCCGGTATAGAAGTGACCGCCTTCGAAGTGGACTTCACTAACGCTCAGCTCCAGGGGAATGGTAAAGCCGCTCTTGTGTTGCCCGTTCACCTCCCGGCCTATGCCGATGATCTTCCTTTCACCGGTTTTGGCGTAGTGACTCAGGTAGTCATCATGCTGGCTACGGTGTGGCTCTGGCATCAGCAGCTTGACGTTTTTCCCCGCCACCTCGGCTTGCCGATAGCCAAACATCCGCTCGGCGGCCGGGTTGAAGGATTCGATAAGACCTCGTTGATTGATGGTGATGATGGCATCCACCGCCGAGTCCAGTATGGCCTGCAGCCTGGCCTGGCTTTCGCGCAAGGCGCGCTCCACCTGCTTTTGCGGGGTCACATCCTGACTGACACCCAGCAGACGCTGGATCTGGCCCTGCCCATCCAGCTCCACCAGGACTCTGTCGTCAATCCAGATAAGCCGCTGATCCCGGCAGCGAACCCGATAGCAGTGGTTGTAACCCTGTTTTTCCCGAAACATGCGTTGGACGAGTTGCTCCAGTTGTGGCTTATCCTCCTCATAAACCAGGCTGAGCCAGTTCTCGTAGCTGGCGTTTAACTCCTCCGGTTGATAACCGATCAGCCGATAGAGCTCGGCACTCCACCACTGGCTATTACTGGTCGATTGCCACTCCCAGGCGCCAGCGTTAGCGCTCTCCAGGGCCAGTTGCAGTCGACGCTCGCTGGCCTTGAGTTGGGATTCGGCCAGCCTGCTGGCGGTGATGTCCCAGTTCATGCCCACCATGCGCAGGGTCTTGCCGGTCTCGCTGAGCATGGGCATGGCCGCCGCCTGGATATGGCGCACCGAGCCATCGGGCCAGAGGATGCGAAATTCGGCCTCAAACTCCTGGCACTGCTGGATGGCCTGGTGCAGTTTCAGCTCGGTGGGGGCCAGGTCATCCGGGTGTACGCAGCGGCGCCACATCTGGTAGTTGTGTTGGCGCTCCCCCTCCGGGAGTTGGAACAGCTGATACATCTGCTCATCCCAGATCAGGGCGTCCTCTTGCAGATTGAAGTCCCAGATCCCCATGCGGTTGGCACGGGTGGCCAACTGTAGGCGCTCGTTGAGCTGGCGGATCTGCAACTCATCGGCGCGCTGCTCAGAGATATCATCCACATGGATGATGAGTTCATCTTCGGCATGGGGGCCATGATGAAGTAGTGAGACATTGAGGGCGCAGAGCAGAGTGTGACCATCCTTGCTGAGATAGCGGCGCTCTGTGCTGTAGTGGCTCAAGGTGCCACGGCGCAAGGCCTCTAATTGCGTAGTCGCCAGCCCCCAGTCATCGGCATGAGTCAGCGCCTTGATGTTCATGCCCAGCAGCTCTTCACGACTATAACCCAGCTTACGGCAGAGATAGGGGTTGACCTCGGTCAGGTTGCCTTGAGGGGTGCAGAGGGCAAAACCGGTCGCCGCCAGATCCAGGATGCGGCGCAGGCGCTGCTCACTGGCCGCCACCGCGCTATTCTTGCTGCGCACCTCAAGGAGCCACAAGCTCAGTAGCAGGCTGAGCGCCGCGCCATTGGCTAACCAGACAAAGGTGCCATGAGAATCCACTGGGGAGAGTTGAACGCCCAGGTAGACCAGCAGCAGGCCTCCAATCACCCAGAGAGCCCAGCGAGGTAACGAAAGGTGCGGGCACTTCATCATTGGGGATCTCCTGACCGGCTCTTAACCTTCAACGGCGGAAAAGGCGATGACTCGGTCTCGCCCCTGGGCCTTGGCGGCATAGAGCGCTTGATCTGCCTCGGCTATGAGTTGCAGGGGGGAGCTCTCGGCCGAGGGGATGCAGGCTGTGACCCCTATGCTGATGCTGACGATTTCGCGCCCCACCGCGCCGCGGTGGGGAATGGCCAACTCCCGGATCTGTTGGTTCAGCCACTGGCCGTAACGCAGGGCGTCCTCCAGGTTGGTGTTGGGCAATATGATGGCGAACTCTTCGCCACCATAACGACAGACGGTCTCCGCCGGTCGGCGGGTGGCGGCCACGGCGGTATTGGCTATGGTGCGCAGGCAGTCATCACCGGCCAGATGGCCATAGCAGTCGTTGAAGTGCTTGAAGTGATCCACATCCAGCATGGCCAGGGCCAGGGAGCTGGTCGCCCTTTGGTGGCGGCGAAACTCTACCGCCAGCATGCCGTCGAAGGCCCGGCGGTTGAAGACGCCTGTCATGCCGTCAATATTGGCCATGCGCCTGAGCTTGTCGGTCTGCTGTTTCAGGGTCAGGTGGGTGGTTACCCGGGCGCGAACGACCGGCGGGTTGAGCGGCTTGGATATGAAGTCCACGGCTCCCGCCTCCAGGGCGCGGATCTCGTGCTCCATGCTCTGGTGGGAGGTGACGAAGATGACCGCCGAATCGCACAACAGGGGATCATTTTTCAGCGCCAGGCAGACCTCGTAGCCATTTTTTCCCGGCATCTCCACATCCAGCAGTATCAGATCGGGTAGCTTGTCGTGAGCCATTTGCAGCGCCATATCCCCATTGGTGGCGACGAACAGATCACCCATGCCGCGCAGCATGTTGCCGAGAAATTTGAGGTTGGTGGGGCTGTCATCCACCAACAGGATGCGAGGGGCTATGGCTGGGGGCACGTTTGGACTCCTCGTATACGGCACTCCTTTATCTATAGGCGATGTCGGGGGGAGTTGCGAGTCGTTCCGCCGGGATCTATGGGGGGCGCAACTTGTTCTGTATCTAGATCTCTCTGGTTGTATCCCGGTTGAGCCTAGTTCGCGTAAGCTGGATAGCCAGTAAGAGGTCACTTTTTGAATTCAGACAGGGGGTAGTAATGAGCAGACGACAGTGGATGGGCTGGATGTGTGGGGTATTCCTGGTCGCCGGGTGCGGCAAGGTGCAAGAGACGCCGGGCAAGGCTGAGGCGGCAAAATCAGTTCAGGTCCAAGTGCAGGCGAACGTGCAAGTGCAGCCACAGGGCCAGGCCCAGCTGACGGGCCAGGTGAGCTATCTGCAGCGCATGGCCCTACCGCCCGATGCGGTGCTGGAGGTGAAGTTGCTGGATGTCTCCCTGGCTGATGCCCCCGCCAAGGTGCTGGCGACGCAACGCCTCGCTCCGGCGGGCCAGATCCCCATCGCCTTTACCCTGAGCTATGATCCGAGCCAGATAGTGCCGCAGCATAGTTATGCGGTACAGGCCCGTGTACTCCAGGGGGCGCAGCTGCTCTTCATCAACACCCAGCGCTACGCCGTGTTGACCGGAGGGGCGCCCCAGGATCAGCTCCAGGTGCGGGTTGATCCCGTCGCCCACTAATCCTGGTCTTCTCTTCTCCCCATGGCGGGCATGAGTGACTCTGCCCGCTTTTTATTTTTCCGCCAACAGGTTCTGGTGCACTCTTAGCTGCCGATCGATGAGTACCACCTTGAGATCGGTGGGCAGTGGCAGGGCGGGATTGATCATCAGCGCCGTGCTGAAGATGCCGCTTTGCAGGGCGCTGTCGCTGATGACGGTGGCCGAGAGGATCTCCCCCTCCAGGCGCGAGCCTATGATATGAGAGCGCTCTTCCTCTCCCACCTTCAGGGTTCGTTCATAGTTGGCCGAGGTGGTGAGGGCCTGATCTTCGAGCGCCAGCACGGCGATATTCTGCTGTTTCTGATGAGGGTGGCGTAGCCCGACCCGAAAGGGAGTGCCATCAGCCTTGCGCCCATTGACGAAGAGATCGCCGCCGAAGTTGATGAGGCTGCAACTGGCCTCCTCTCTGGCCAGGGCTGCGGCCCTGTCGACCGCATACTCCTTGATGACGCCACCCAGATCGAAGCGGGTGAGGGGGTGGGCAAAGTGCAGTTGTTCCCCCTCCAGCCACCAGCTGGGCAGCCCGATGGCCTGCTCGGCAGCGGCAATGGCAGCCTCCCGACTGGCGCTGTCGCTCTGGCGATAGGCCTGCTTGAGGGTGCCTATGGTGATATCGAATACCCCCTGACACGCCTCGCTCCAGCGCCTTACCTGGCGCAGCACCTGTGCCGTCTCCCTGTCCAGGGTGACACTTGGCTGGGGGCGGCGATTGAGTTTGCGATTAAGCCAGGAGTTCTCCTGATAGAAGTTATATTTTTGCTCCAGTCGCCGGGTTTCCGCCTCAATGCGTTGGGCTAACCGTTGCGCCTTACGCTCGTTTCCACACTCCAACTGCAACTGACAGGGCGTGGTCATGGCTTGAAAATTAACGATATGGATGGCCATAGCACCCACTCCTGTGGTTATGAAATACCAATAAAATAGATACAAAATAACCAATAATTTCAATTAGATATAATGCATTGATTTTATTGATTATTTTATTCATGTTTAGCTAAACCCCACCCCAACCCTCCCCTTGAAAAAAGGGGAGGGAGCGGCTTGCTCCTCCCCCTGACAAG
>NZ_JBVAYF010000059.1:0-286 GCF_055413345.1 Pseudaeromonas sp. HNCC25DJ180 | reverse complement strand
GGCCCAATGCGCTCTGGTTAATATCAGCAGGTGAGCAGATTGCTGTCAGCTCGGTCTTAGCAAACTGCCTCTGACACTCTGCCGGCTCGTGAGTCTGGCAAAAGTGCTGGCGCCAGTGACCAGCCCGATAACTGTGCCCCGTGAGAGCTGTTTTAGTGCCAGGTTAGACAGGAAACTGTCCCGCTCAATCCCCAGACGGGACAAGATTGGCGGCTCATCAGCGGCAATCGCGCCGCGCTTATCGCAACGCCTAACTCTACCCGTCCAGTAAATGCAAAAAGGACAT
>NZ_JBVAYF010000058.1:0-307 GCF_055413345.1 Pseudaeromonas sp. HNCC25DJ180 | reverse complement strand
TCAGGTCCAACCGCAACTGGGGCGTCGCGATGGAATATCAACTCTTCAAAACGAGCCAATACCTGCGAGGCTGGATCCACTACTTTGGTATCGCCAACTGCTATCAACTCTGCATGGAGCTGGATCAATGGATCCGCCGCCGGATACGGATGGCCTATTGGCGGCAGTGGCGAAAGCCGCGCACCAAGGTACGGAACCTGATGAGCCGGGGCGTCCACGTTCGGACGGCGGTGGCGTGTGGCATCACCAGTAAAGGCCCATGGCGTAGCTCGAAAACCCCGGGGATCCAGCAGGCGTTATCGAACGC
>NZ_JBVAYF010000057.1:0-310 GCF_055413345.1 Pseudaeromonas sp. HNCC25DJ180 | reverse complement strand
TCCAGGCTGTTTTCGTTGTCGGTTGCCGTCGGCGCATCATCAGCAATGTAGACGCCGAAGCTGGTATCGGCACTGCTGGTACCATCAGACACAGACAGGCTGATGGTCTCGGTGAAGCCGTTGGTATCCGCACCCGGTTGTGAGTCGTTGTCCACGTTGTGTAGCAGTTGATAGCCGTAACCGAAGGTACCCGTTGCAGCATCGAAGCTGTCCAGCGTCAACTGACCATACTGGGTATCCACCACTCTACCAACCAGGTCGGCCACTGTGTCGCCAGCTGCCACGGTCAACGTGGTGCCGGCAATCGTCA
>NZ_JBVAYF010000056.1:0-333 GCF_055413345.1 Pseudaeromonas sp. HNCC25DJ180 | reverse complement strand
CGACACCAAATCTTGTTGAGTGTTCACACAGATTGCTTGATTGATGTAGAGAGAGCACTTCGAACGAGGCGTTAAGCCTTGTCGAGATTTCATCAGTGTCATGCACTGATAGCAGAAATTTCGTCCCTTTCGTCTAGAGGCCTAGGACATCGCCCTTTCACGGCGGTAACAGGGGTTCGAATCCCCTAAGGGACGCCATTAACTGCGCGCCATTGCTTGAGAATGCAGAGCTAAGAAGCAATTCTTATCTCTGATTTCTTACGAAATCATGCTCTTTAACAATCTGGAAAAGCTGATTCAAAAAGTTCTAAATACTGTAACAAGTGTCTTGGA
>NZ_JBVAYF010000055.1:0-333 GCF_055413345.1 Pseudaeromonas sp. HNCC25DJ180 | reverse complement strand
AGGTATCGATGACAATGCAGCGTAGAATGCGAGCTATGGTGTGACGGCGAGGAATACCATTGGCAAAGGGGCGATACTGACGGAGCCAATCCGCCTTTGAATTGCCATAGGTCTCTATGTCCCGCCAGCCCTCGGCGCCACTCATGATGGCACTGATGACAAGAAACATGACATCAACCAAGTCATGTTTACGGTTGATGTCAGAGCGGGTTTCTTCAACAAGGGTAAGGTGTTCAATCAACGTCATAGTGCGCGCCTCCTGCATGGAGACGCGATTAGATCACAGACGATCTGCCCGTTCAAATTTCATTAACAAAGTACGATCCCGCCCTG
>NZ_JBVAYF010000054.1:0-337 GCF_055413345.1 Pseudaeromonas sp. HNCC25DJ180 | reverse complement strand
CGTATGCCCCTGGATAGTCACGGTCAGTTGCGCCGTACTGCTCGAGCCGTCCGCGTCAGTAAGGGTGTAGCTAAAGAGATCGGTCAGGCTCTGGCCCGTCTTGAGCGCATTCACCGCCGGGTTGCTGTTATCCAGCGAATAGACGTACTCGCCCTGGGCGTTCAGGGTGACTGTGCCATGCACCGTACCCACCGCCGCTACCGCCGTGATGGTCACCGGCGCATCCACGTTCCGGGAGTCATTGTTCAACAGGTCGAGGGTCAGCGGGTTAGCGCCATCCTCGCTGATGGTCACACTGTCATCGACTGCCACCGGTACCGTATCGGTGATGGCAATG
>NZ_JBVAYF010000053.1:0-341 GCF_055413345.1 Pseudaeromonas sp. HNCC25DJ180 | reverse complement strand
GACCGGGATGGCAGCGCCAACGCCACAGACTGGACGCTCTCGGAGGCAGACAGCACCACGGCCAACAGCTTTACCATCAGCGCACCGGATGGGCTCAAGTCCATCACTGTGGGTGGTCAGGAGCTGAGTGCGGTACAACTGGCGACGCTGGGTACCACACCTGTGGTTATCAACAGCGGCGAGGGTATCTTGACCCTGACGGGCTACAACAGTGGCAGCGGCGTGGTGAGCTACAGCTATGATCCGGCGGTGTTGCAGCATAACGCCGGGGCTCCCACCATCGATAGCATCGGCATCACGGTGACGGCGCTCTCTGGCGACAGCACAAGCGATACACTGGA
>NZ_JBVAYF010000052.1:0-341 GCF_055413345.1 Pseudaeromonas sp. HNCC25DJ180 | reverse complement strand
TCCAGTCCGGCGACGATTACCGTCGACATCATAGATGACGTACCGCAGGCGGTGGCTGACAGCAACCGCGTCAGCGAGGACGGGGAAGTGCTGACGGTCAGCGGCGGCGTACTGGCGAATGACCTGCATGACAATGGTCAACCGGGTGCCGATGTGCCGGTGAGCTTTATCGAGTGGGTAGCGCCACAAGCGCAGTATGGCAGCTTCACGGATTTGGGAAATGGCCAATACCAGTACACCCTGGATAACAGCCTGGCGGCGGTACAGGGTCTGGATGAGGGTCAGACGTTGACCGAGCAGTTCAGTTACCGGATGCAAGATGCCGATGGTGACCCGAGCAC
>NZ_JBVAYF010000051.1:0-346 GCF_055413345.1 Pseudaeromonas sp. HNCC25DJ180 | reverse complement strand
CACCGCCCAGGTCGGTCACCGTCAGCGCGAAGCTATCAATAATCGGCTGGCCATTGGGGTGACTCAAGACGCTCGGGTCATAGCTGTAACTGACGGTGCCGGTGGCCGCATCAAAGCCGCTGAGCTTGAGTACGCCATCCGCTGTGGTCAGTACCAGTGGCTGGTTCACCAGGTTAGCCAGTTGACTGGCGCTCAGCTCCTGACCAGCAATGGTCAGCGACTTCAGGCCGTCCGGCGCCGTGATGGTAAAGCTGCCACTGGTGGCGGCCGCCGCTTCGGAGACCGTCCAGTCTGTGGCGTTGGCGCTACCATCCAGGTCCGGAATGGTGATGACCGGCGGGCCATC
>NZ_JBVAYF010000050.1:0-359 GCF_055413345.1 Pseudaeromonas sp. HNCC25DJ180 | reverse complement strand
GGTGTGGCCCTGAATGGTCACGGTCAGTTGCGCCGTGCTGCTCGAGCCGTCCGCATCCTTAATGCTGTAGCTAAAGAGATCGGTCAGGCTCTGGCCCGTCTTGAGCGCATTCACCGCCGGGTTGTTGTTATCCAGCGTATAGACGTACTCGCCCTGGGCGTTCAGGGTGACTGTGCCATGCACCGTGCCCACCGCCGCTATCGCCGTGATGGTCACCGGCGCATCCACGTTCCGGGTGTCATTGTTCAACAGGTCGAGGGTCAGCGGGTTAGCGCCATCCTCGCTGATGGTCACACTGTCATCGACTGCCACCGGTACCGTATCGGTGATGGCAATGTCCAGGCTGTCGCTCTTGCTGT